>NZ_NPJC01000033.1:0-305 GCF_002251405.1 Prevotella sp. P4-98
AAAAGAATGGGATGAAGCATTGGTTTGTTCAGACACTCCTTCGGCTTCTTGTACTAACGAATCTGTTTTCTCGAATAGAGAATCGAAGGAAGCTGAGGACACTGTACTGTTCCAAAGCATCTTGAACGAAGTCCTATAGCTCAGTTGGTTAGAGCGCCACACTGATAATGTGGAGGTCGGCAGTTCAAGTCTGCCTGGGACTACGATGCAAGGGACTTCAATTCCCGACCGGGGGATTAGCTCAGCTGGCTAGAGCACCTGCTTTGCAAGCAGGGGGTCAACGGTTCGAATCCGTTATTCTCCAC
>NZ_NPJC01000034.1:0-27413 GCF_002251405.1 Prevotella sp. P4-98
GAATTTTATCTGTCTCATTGTTGGACAGAACCCCTCTCGTAGATTTGCTCGGCAAAAGCGAACCTGCCGAGAAGTTACAAACTGTAAGAGAATTAAGTCTTAAATTTATTTAGTGGACACTAGTGATTCCCGATATTTCCTTTACCTGAGAAAGTTTCGCTTGGGAAAGTGTATCCGTCATATAGAATTCCATCTTCGACATATTCGAAACAATGCAGATCGATTATTCTTCCGTTGTCATCTTTCCAGACAGTATGGCTATCGGTCGTATAGTCCATTACAACTTCTCTGTATCCCTTCCAGGTAATCACGGATATGGCCTTACCATAGTCTTTCTTCTCTACGAACAGATCGATGTCGTTATGTATTCTTGTTTCTCTGCCTATAAGTGCATCGACACCCCAACCGCCGTCCAGAAACACCTTTACAGATGCTTCAGACAGCATTTCAAGAATCTCACATGCATCAAAATAAGTGACCATAAAATTGCAATTAAAATAAACTTTGGTGCAAAGTTAATAAAATTCCGTGAGACTAAAGAGACTTATACGTAGAAAGTTAAACATACAACTGTATTTTCGCAGAAAATACTATAAAATGCCACCTGAAAAGCCCACTTTTCGTGCACATTTTTCCAACTAAAGCCATTTTTTCAACCTGATTGCTGAAACGACAATAAGGTTCACAATACCTGATTTTGCACCTTCAGGAACGCAGCACAAAATGATAGAAAATGAAAATTTCCGTTCATTTCCGTGTTAAGATATGTTAAGCAGATGTTTTCATTTTGGGGTTTTTGAAATTTTTGTTTCCAGTTTGTTTCTTTTGGTACTTTTTGCTTTTTGGGAGTGTTGATATTCAGCACTTTACAATTCGGAAGCAGATTCTCAAGAAGAAGATAATGATGGTCGTTGGCGCATGTATCTTCCTTGTCGCAGCAGCCCAGGCTCTGCCTCTGTTCTTCGGTATCTAACCTATCGTTCAAGCAATAGAGATACATCATGTCAGCAATAAACAACGATACTCAGTACGTCTGTTATCCCATGTTCAAGGGACTGCAAAAGCCCCTTGAATTTATGGGGTTTCAAGGTCGCTACATCACCTGGGCAGCCTGTGCCGTTGGTGGAGCCATTCTTGGCTTCATCATCACCTACTGCATCCTTGGCTTTGTGGCGGGTCTCCTCGTCCTTGCCGTTTCTCTCTGTACTGGTGCAGCCCTTATCTTCTTCAAGCAGAAGAAGGGGTTGCATACCAAGAAGGAGGATCATGGTGTGTTCATCTATGCTTGTTCGCATAGAATGTGATTAAACTCAATTCAAACGTAAACAAATGAGCAAGTGTGTTGAAATCTGAATAGTGTAACCGATAGGCTCACCCTTTCGTCAGGATGGGCCTATCTTCATATCAAGTTAATGTAAACCCAGAACAAGAATGATTCTATACGTTATCATAACATTCGTGGCTATCCTTATTGGTATGGCAATTTCCGTATCAGCCTTTGGTACAGGCGGCAAGCGCAAGAAGATATTCCAGGACATCTACTTCTCCATCGAGGACGTGGATGGCATCGGTGTGCTCTATACCAAGACCGGTGAGTATTCTGCCATCCTGAAGATGGAGAACCCCGTCCAGAAGTATTCTGCCAACATCGACAGCTATTATGAGTTCAACCATCTGATGACCTCCCTTGCCCAGACCCTTGGAGAAGGCTATGCCATCCATAAACAGGATGTGTTTGTCCGCAAGCATTTCCATGATGAGAGTAACGATAATCATGAGTTTCTGTCAGAGTCTTATTTCAAGTATTTCACAGGCCGTCCCTATACCGACAGTCAGACCTACCTTATCATTACTCAGGAGAACAAGAAGAGTCGCATCTTCTCTTTTGACAGCAAGAAATGGCGTGACTTTGTCGTGAAGATACGCAAAGTGAAAGACCAGTTGAAGGATTCGGGAGTATCGGCGACCTATCTTGACGGCACCACAGCCCGCGACTATGTTGACCGTTATTTCGCGATGAACTTCAAGGACAAGATAATCTCCATGACCAACTTCAAGGTAGATGAAGAGTCCATCTGCATGGGCGACAAGCGTTGTAAGGTATATAGCCTTGTCGATGTCGATTGCATCAACACCCCTTCCATCGTCCGTCCCTTCACCAATATCGAGGTGAACAATGTCGCCATGCCTGTTGACATGGTATCCTTGGTTGACAGCATCCCGTCAGCCGATGTCGTGGTGTATAACCAGATGTTCTTCATACCGAACCAGAAGCGAGAGCTCTCCCTTCTCGACAAGAAGAAGAACCGCCATGCCAGTATGCCCAACCCCAGCAACCTCATTGCTGTGGAGGACATCAAGAAAGTGCAGGAAGTCATTGCCAGAGAGAACAAGCAGCTGGTCTATGCCCATTTCAACCTTGTTGTGGGTGTTCCCATTGATGCCGACATACAGAAATGCACCAACCATCTGGAAAACTCCTTCGGTCGTTTGGGCATCCATATCAGCAAGCGTGCCTACAACCAGTTGGAGCTGTTCGTCAACTCCTTCCCCGGCAACTGCTACGGCATGAATCCCGACTACGACCGCTTCCTCACGTTGAGTGACGCTGCTGCCTGTCTCATGTATAAGGAGCACATACAGCATAGCGAGGAGACCCCATTGAAAATCTACTATACAGACCGACAAGGTGTTCCTGTTGCCATTGACATCAGCGGCAAGGAAGGCAAGAACAAGATCACGGACAACTCAAACTTCTTTTGTTTGGGTCCAAGTGGTAGCGGCAAGTCTTTCCACATGCATGTCATATGGACTAAAACGCATCGAAAAGAACTCCAAACAAAACTTAGAGAAACGTCATAAATAGCTCATTTTCAATACATATTCATTAACATAACGCTCCAACCGCCTATTGCGAGTTTCATCCGTTTATAGTAATTTTGTACCACGGTTGTACCATGGGCAGAGGGACACACGGTTCTTAATGAGGGTTCTTATTTCCTCTTATTTCCCCTTGTTTCCTCTTAAAAGTTTCCGTCAAGGACCATCCCCCATGAGTCACTGCAAAATTCAAAAATAACGGTAAAAATGAATACTACAACTCGCATTCCAATCGTGCTGATGTCCGTAGAGGAAACAGCGCAGGCAGTAAGCATCAGCGTCAAGACAGTACGCAGTCTTATTCGTCAAGGCAGGCTAAGAGCCGTAAATTTCGGTACACGCATGACCAGGATCTATTTGCAAGACCTTCTTGAAATAGCCAAGGGACAAGGTTATCAGGTGGTTCTCCCTTCTTCCCTATCGTTAGAAGGAGCAACGTCCAAGAAAGCACAGAGGCTAAAAGATGCCGAGACTGGCTCAGTCAACAAGTTGGCAAAGTGTCGCAAGACTCCCAGGGCTGGTGAAAGAGCACCTGATGGAGTAACCCACGACACCCATTACACAATGGCAGAGGTGTTGAGCACCTTTAATATCAAGTATGGAAGATTCTATGAAGTCCGCAATCGTTACCAACTCCAGTCAGTTCACGCATGGGGAACGACCTGCTTCAAGAAAGAAGACGTGGAAAGGGTTATCGGGCTTTATAATGAAGAACAGGGTAAGAACATTTCCGATGACTGGTACACCTGCTTCGACATCATGAAACTCTACGGATTAGGCAAGACACAGGTACGCAGATTTGCGGAGACCCATGGAGTGAGAATCCGAAAGTTCAAAGGCGGAAGAGCCAACTACTATCTGAAAGCAGACTGGGAGGCTGCACGCAAGAAGGCAGAGAAAAGCAGTACTACGACCAAGGCAAAACGGAAGTGAGACACAAGTCAAGAGATGGTTCAAACAAACTCATATACGACCCATGCCGTTGCAATTGCTATGCAGCACCCATCCATGTCGGTCGAAACAAACCCACAACGCAGAGTAACGGATATAAGACAAAAAACGCATCCAATACCTGCTTTTAGTCTGATTTTGAGCGTAAAACATACTCAAAAGCAAATTCAGGTTAAATTCTGGCTGTATTTGAAGCCATCTTTGCTTTTCTCTTTTCACGGCAATCTAACTTTGCATCGGATTTGAGAGTTAAAGCGTTGCGACCATGGCTATTCGCATCCACAGATACACATCGGTAAGAATAATAAAAGAATAACAATATGACGAACATTTGTACAAAGGTCACCGTGCGGAAACGACCTATCAAGAACGGACAGACTTCCCTCTATCTGGATTTCTATCCTCCAATCCGCAACCCGAAGACAGGCAAGCTCTCACGCAGGGAGTACCTTGGTCTTTACATCTACACCAACCCTGTTGAACGCTTTCAGCAGGAGTACAACAAAAGTATGATTCAGAAAGCGGAAATCATCAAGTGCCGCAGGACTGAGTCCATCATCAATGAGGAGTATGGCTTCCTCGACCGCAACAAGGGCAAGGAGAGCTTCTTGGAATATTTCAAGAACCTCATGATTGAGCGTGGCAGCAGCCAGAACTGGGCAACCGCCTACATGCACTTCCACAATTACACGCATGGCGAGTGCCGCTTCTGCGACCTTACCGTTCCGTACTGCCAGGGATTCCTCGACTACCTGTTGTCGGATGCCTGTATGCACAACGGCAAGCGCATGATGGGAACAACAGCCAACAACAACCTTACCAAGTTGAAGTGCATCCTTGCCATCGCATACGAGGACGGACTGCTCAAAGAGAATATCGCCAAGAAACTTGTGCGTGCCAAGGCTCATGGCAACAAGCGGCAGTTCCTCACCAAGGAAGAGTTGTTGCAGTTGTCTCAGACTCCTTGCAAGAGTGATGTCCTTCGCCGTGCAGGTCTCTTCTCCTGCCTTACAGGTCTTCGCCTTTCTGACTGCATCAGACTCCAGTGGGAGAATATCGTCAAGTTGGCTGATGGCGGCTGGGGAATGGACATTATCACAAAGAAGACTTCCACCGCTGCAATCCTGCCTATCAGCGAAGAGGCTTTGCAGCTCTGTGGCGAGCGAAGCACTGGACAGGTGTTCAAGAATCTCACGAACAGTACAGTGGCATTGTATCTCAAACCGTGGATAAAGGCTTCCGGCATCGAGAAACACATCACCTTCCACTGCTTCCGTCATACCTTTGCCACCTTGCAGTTGGCAGAGGGAACGGACATCTACACCGTGAGCAAGCTGCTTACCCATAGCAATCTTGCCACTACTCAGGTGTATGCCGATGTGGTGGACGAACTCAAACGTGATGCGGCAGAACGTATCTCGCTCAAAATACCAACAAAGGAAGAGAGTGACCAGACATAAGTGAAAAACATAATCAGGATAACAAATGGAAGAAAACAAATCATTATCGTTCGACCAACTGCCCAGTGCAGTTGGCGAACTTCTGACAAAGGTCAATACGATGATGACTCGTCTTGATGACATTGGTCAGAGAATAGGCAATGCTCCGAGCGAGAATGACCATGTTCTTATGGACATCAGAGAGGCAAGTGCCTTCGTCCGAAAGAAAGTCTCATCGCTTTATGCTTACACATCTGAAAGGCGCATTCCTTTCTACAAGAGAGGGAACACGCTCTACTTCTTCAAAGACCAGCTGATAAAATGGATTGAGGCAGGTGGCTCATGGGACAAGCCTTACGAATCGACCCAGGAGGAACAGGCAGACTTCGAGGCTCATCTGGCAATGTTGCAGAAAAGCAAGAAGAACAAGCCTGCCTCCATGAAGAGGGTCAAGGGCGAGAAAAATCCTGATGGGGAAGAATGGCATGACGGATAAGAGAATCATGTAATCTACTTTTTACGAAAGGGGAAAGAGAAACTATTCATTCTTTCTTTGCTGAGTAATCCGTTTCACTAATAATCAGTTTTTCAAGATGAGTAACCAAAGCATAAAATACGGAATCCTGCTGACCAAGGAACAGCTCGATTTCTTGAAGGATGACAGGCAGGGCTTCCACCGCATGACCGCCTTCGGCACTTTTGTATCAATGGCATCCACCAAGCCAAGTGTTTATCTGAAGACAGGCTTCTCCGCTTCTCTCTCCATCGGGCAGTTTGCCATCTCTACCGTTGAGCTGTCTGCCCTTTGGAAGTGTGACCGCAAGACAGCGGCAAAGGTGGTGGAACTGTTCAATCAGGTGGGCATCCTCTCAACCGAGAGGAACAACCGCACCTCCATACATACGATACTATGCATCGCCTTCTGGTACGTTGACGGCATCAAGGAAGCCATCAAGAACCCCTTCTACAACCGTCAATCCGTGACTTCCGCCACCCAAGAGGAATCGGTGTCCAATGTCCCATCCGATACCGCTTGCTCTTCGGAAGGCAATCTTTCCAATGGCATAGGTCAGCAGAAAGACAGCAGCGTCAATCCTGCCACTACTGACATTCTGCAGCCCCATGTTCCTGCCTCTTATAATACCTCTTCCCCTTTCGTTAATTCTCATGTTATCGGGGATGGACTTTCAGATCCTTCTCCGATACCACAAGACTTCAAACAAAGGGAAAAGGAAGGTGATGACCATTTTGAGTATGAGGTTGGACAGCCGTCAGAAGATGACTGCAATCAAGGAGAAGGGGCATCACCCATTGAGTTGCTGCCGTCTCCTGTCTATGATGACGAGGGCAACCTCTTGCAGCCACCGCCCCATGAAGGACGATGCGAGGATCACACGGAGAGACATGGCGCGCATATCACCCCAAGTCACTCATGATGTCATCTCTACTTTTCCCTTATTTCGACTATTGACGTTCCCGACAGGCAAGCTATCCAGAAGCCGCTACCTCTATTAGCCGTAGTTTTTTTTCGGAGGTCTAAACAAGAAGTACCAGTGTCAGACGGTTTCGCTTCGCCCACCGCTTCCTACTGGCATTCTTGAATGTTCGCAGGCTCACATTGGCTGTCCTGTTATATCAAGTATAAACTTTATAAACCCCATCTACAATGACAAAAGACAAGAATAACAACACGGAGAAAACCTCAAAGAAGAGACCTCCGAAGACCAGACACATTGACGTTCGTTTCACAGAAGAACACTACGACTTGGTAGTACATAATGCCCGACTGTCAGGCAGGAGCAAGAGCACATATCTTCATGACTTAGGCATCGGACACAAGCCATCCCTACCCATGACCGCAGAGCAGGAGGAAGCCTTGAAGGGCTTAATCGGGGCAAGGTCTGAACTGGTTTATGTGCGCAATGCGCTTCATGCCCTGCCACAGACCGAGAGACTAAAACTCTTCAAGAGAGCCGACTTCATGGAACGTTGGCTTCAAGGCATCAACACCCTGATAGAGGAATTGAGCCGCATTAGAGACAAATTCTTGGATATGTTATGATAGCAAAAGCGTCAGCAATTCAGCATGGTCAGGCAATGACCAATTACGCAACCAAAAACAATCGCGCGGACATCGTCAAGACCAACCATCTCAGCGAGGGTCTGCCGCCGATGGGCATGTGGGACGAGATGGTGCTGCATCAGTCCATGTTCAAGCAGAGGTATGCCAAGAAGCCCATCGAACTGACGTCCATCCGCTTTGAGCTTTCCCCATCTGAGGAGGAGGCACGTAACTGGACTATGGAGGACTGGAGAAGATTCCTTGACGAGTTCATTCGTGAGATGGATGGTATCTCCAAGGTGAACCACATCGGCAAGAAGAAAGGCAAGGCTGCAACTTCGGTCAAGCCGACCAACATAGCCAACTCACAATATTTTGCCGCCCTTCACCGTGACTCCAAGAGTGGCATTCCCCACCTGCATCTGGTGGTGAACCGCATCGACATGGACGGTAATCTCAATGATGTGAAGTTCATCGGTGAGCGTGCCGTGATGGCTGCGAAAGCCATCAATCAGCGTCATGGTTGGAAGGATGCCATGGATATTCGTCAGGAACGCATTGCAGAGGTGACCAAAGCCTGTATGGATGTGCTGCGTTCAATGCCGTTCTTTGATTGGGATGAATATGCCGACCGATTGAGGGCAAAGGGATATGACATCGAGCTTATCCGTGACAAGAATGGTCAAGGCAGGGTGCATGGCTACCGCTTCAAGTTCGGAAAAACTACCATCAAGGCTTCCGAACTGGGTGTAGGAAGGAATCTCACCGCATCGAAAATCGGGAATACCTTCCGCAAGCTGCACCCTCAGCCAACACCTGTTGCAGTTGGTCAAAGACCTTCTCCTTCTGTTTCAAACGCTACCACATTGGACAGCAGAAATACGGCATCGCAAGGTGGTCTGTCTCGTACAAGCAATGTTGCCAAACCTGACCTTCCTGCCGGATTGAGAAAGATTATTGAAGTCGATGGTGAGCGTTTCAGCATAGTCATGCCGAGAACTGCTTACGACACGATGAACAGTTGTATCGAAGTTCCCGAGAATGGATCCGCAAGCCACACTGACATTCTGAATGTAGCCATGCTGCTCTTCATGAACTACCTTGATGCTGCCACATCGATGTCTGAGTCATGTGGTGGCGGTGGCAGTCCTGGCAGTGGCTGGGGACGTGATAAGGACGATGATGACCGTGAATGGGCAAGACGTTGCGCAATGCAAGCAAACACACTCTGCAAGCCGATAAAGAGAGGCATGAAACGATAACTTTTCAAACAAGAACGGTATGGGAAGAAACAAGAAAGATGCCACACAGGATGTGCTTAACCTGTACAATCAGATGCAGGAGGACGAGAACATCGAGAGTGGCAAGGAAGAAATCAAAGTGACCCTGAAAGAGATTGAATCAGCCAAGAAAGCACTCTATGAGGCAAAGGAGGAACTGGGCAATGCCTATCGGAGGTTGGAATCAACGAAAGTGGCACTTATGGCTGCCCACAGGAGCACGGACAACATCGTGGATAGTATATGCCATGCCATAGTCAAGGCAGAGCAGAGCAACCTCAAAGTCGGCATCAACGATGAAGGAGTTGCCCAGTTGGATAAGCGGAACAACACCGCCATTTCTGCTTTCAAGCAAGCCCTTGACGAGCATGAGAAGCGGATAAACGACCTGTTCACTCACCAGCAGAAAGAGCTTAAACGAATCCGCAATATCGAGGAGGGTGCATACTTCAACGGTAGCACCTATGCCTGGATGTTCGGCTTGGCTTTCCTAAGTTGGTCTATCATCTTTGTTGAAATCACCATTTGGATATGCATCACACTTTTTTAGAAAACTCAAAACATCAGAATCATGACAGACAACGAATACAGCAAGGCAAGAAAAGCCGCTGTTGATGCCCTTATCTACTGGGCAAAGACAGGCATGAGAGAGTTCACCATGCGTGACGCAGTAAACGACTATCTGGAGGCGAGCGGTGCTAACCGCCCCTCCATCGGTGGCGAATAGACCATCCTTGCACACAGAAAAAATGCAGCCAACCGACGGGCTGACTGGAAACTGAGCTTGCGGGTCGGTTTCGACATCTTTGACTTGTAGTCGAATGTCTGAAGACGGTGACGGGTATAGCGATAATAGAATACATTCTCCATGTCCTTGTCGGCATAGGTGGCGAGTTCTATCGGCAAAAGACTGTTCAGGTCGTTGCCAATAGTAATACCCTCAATGTCGCTGCCCGAGGAGTGACTGATCTTCATTCGGCTGCCTTCATTCACAGCCAGACGGTCGCGGCCGCTGCTGTCAGCCACACGTCCCAACTTCATCACAGCCTCATGAAGCTGCGGATAGCGGTCCTGCAAACGGATAAGACTCAGCCGGCGCATAAACTCAGACTCCGACCACCTGCCATCCATCATCTTCCATGCCTGTACAGCCTGCTCGTCGCTGACGCTCTCGTCTTTCAGCGTCTTGTGGACATCTTCGAACATCCGCTGAAGATTCTGCTTCATATTGGTGCCGCGTCCGGCAATATGCTTTTCTTCCTCTTGCCTTAGATGCTCGGTGATACTCTTGCCCCAGTCGTCAAGCAGCTTGTCTTTTTTCTCCTGAGTTATCTGATCACTGAACATACGCCTGTAGAACTCACCGTCGAAGCCATCGTCTTCATGTTTCTCACCGATGGAAGAAATCCATTTCTGCCAATGATCCTGTTTTCCCTGACTCAGATTCTCCACCTCCCCCATCTTATTTGCCTCGACACGCATTGTCTGTGAGAGAAACGCCTGGTGGTGCATGCAATCAACAATAAACCGTCCTACTGTGGTAAAAAAGATCTTGACACACATCTGGCTCGAGAGTACTCGGACCTTCACCTCCGGATCACTCATCAGTCTGGCAAGATACTGCAGCATCGGGTCTTTGTACTCGCGCCACGGCTCATCTTCGGGCCATGCAATTCCCTGTCCGGCTATCTCTCCGGTCTCACAAAAATAGTTGAGCATGCTGAAGTAATAAGACAGTTCCTTGCTGTTCCCGCTGTAGTTCTGCGTGAACCGTGCAAAGTACTTCTCTCCGGCAGTGAGCATGTCACTGTCTTCCAGCTTGAGATGATCAGATAAATCAGTCATAGAGCTTCTGTGTGTCCTGTCGCGTGAATGCTACATCACGATAGATTTCCCTTACGTACTCCCCCACTCTCTTCTTGTCGTCCTCGGCAATGAAGAGGTTGTCGCTGATACGTTTCTCCATTTCCTTCAGGTCATCAGCGAGAGCGTCTATCTCCTGCTCGTAGTTGCGTCCGATGTCCTGCAGTTCTGCCCCTAACGGGAGCTTCATCTCTTTCGTCTTCTCAATGGCATAGCAGTCACCGAGAATATAGACATGGTCGTCATCACGGTTGAGCATGACGGGAGCACTACCAAGCGGAGCACCGAAGGAGCCGTCATAGGTGCGGAGAATATTAACGTTCTTACGCTTGCTGTCCTGATAAAGAATACCCTCCATATCCAGTTCATCCGTACCATGCTGTGGCAGACTCTGATAGTCGCAGGCCATGATATAGCAGTCACCCTCCGGGTAACCGACAAGCTTGTAATAGAACTCATCATAGAGCTTCTTATCCGCATCACGCTCGATCTTTCGACTGGAGATGCGGTTGGCTGCTCTTGCAGCCCGGGCAATCTTGATATCTCCCCCCAATGCCTTTTTCATTTTCGCCAAGCGCTCACTGAAGGACATGAAGGTTCCACGGATGACGATACGCCGTATCTCATCCCGCTCCTCCGGCTCTTGCCACAGACAGTTGTAAACCGGCAGAAGATCCTCCGGCTCCACCGACTCTCTGTCCTGAAGGAAGGCTGACGTACGAAGCAGGTTGACGATCTTTTTCCAGCGGCGGTCACTGACATAAACGGACCGGCGCTCATCGGTACCATCAATGGCAACGGACTGCAGTGACTTGCGGATCTGATGGATGATATGAAGGGCATCCTGACTCACGCCAATCTTACTGATTCTCTTATGCCAGTTGGTATATTCGTCATTGGTTATCAGTAACTCAGAAGGGACAGTGATTTCCTCGTTGCCATCATCCAGCAGCATCTTGTCGAAGTTATCGTCCTGTTTGATGCTCTTGCTTTCCAGGCGGATGATGAGACGGTCCCAAAGCGCCTCCAGTCCTTCGCCCTGTGCCGGCAGCTCGTTGCTGGCTGCAATGAGCAGTTTCAGCGGCAGGCTGACAAGTCGGTTGCCGTTACGGAAGACCTTCTCGTTGATAACCGTGAGCAAGGTGTTCTGGATCGCCGGTCCGGCTTTCCATATTTCATCGAGAAAGACGACATCGGCTGTAGGGAGATAGCCTTCGGTGACACGCTCGTAATCGTCGGAGTCCTTCAGTTTACTGATGCTCACGGGACCGAAGATCTCGTCGGGCGTAGAGAACCTCGACATGAGATACTCAAAAGAGCGGGCACCGGCAAAAGCTTTCGACAGCCTTCGTGCCACCATGCTCTTTGCCACACCCGGAGGGCCAAGCAGGATGATGCTCTCCCCGGCCACAGCTGCCAACAGTGACAAGGCTAACTCGTTTTCCTTCTCATAGATGCCCTTGTTCAGTGCATCGAGAAGCTGTTCTATCCGTTTCTTTATCATACTGATTTATGTCCCGAACTCAATGAAATTCTACCTATCAATACTATATATGCTTTTACAAAGATACACAATTTCTGAATTATCAGCAATGGTAAGGCCTCAAAATAAAGCGTCTTGAGAAATAATACGTATAAAACTTGCGCGCTATTATATAAATAGCACTATAGTTGTGGTAGTAATACTAACGATCGACACCATGACAGACACTAAGACTATCTTACTTAACCGCATCAAGAACATGACTCCAGAAGAAAAGGACAAAGCATTGCTCGCCTACATGCTCCGGGATGCCAGCCCCGAGCCACTGTGTACCATTGAGGTTGTAAAAAACAGCATTGGCAGAGGTGTAAGAGGAAGGTATGATGTCGTTATTGTCGACGGCGACGGAAGCCGTCATGTTGTAGACTTCAAGGAACGCAGTGCCAAGATCTTCTATATACTCCTGCTCATGGCAAAGAACGGCATCAACCGGAGCAGTGTCAGACAGGATCATTTGGACAACTACTACAATGTGGGCTGCGTCCTGTATAATAACTTCGATATCGCTAAGCTTGAATCGAAGTCTGATGAGACATTCCAGCAGTTCTTCAATAATGCCATCTCAAAAACTCGTACGGCAATCAAAAGTGCTCTGAAGGGTATCGACAAGCCTGAACATTACCTGATAGCTGACCCAAAGTCGCATAGCAGCATGCTGTTCATACCACTCGTAAAGGAGTATGACGGCAAGGTCACCTTCTGTGCAGACTTTGTAAGAGAGACGGAAGCAGCCCTTTGATCTGTACCTCAGCCTCCTCCTAATGGCATTTATATTCGATATAGCAGAAGAGTACCGCCTGCAGGAGGAGTATGATAGGCACTCCATACTTGAACTTCTTGTGCATCGTCTTATGATGCCACACCTTCATTCCTACCCATGCTCCGACACTGCCGCCTACGACAGCAAGAAACAGCAGTGTCGCTTCGGAGATGCGCCACCAATGTTCCTTGGCCTTCAGCTTGTCAACACCATATACGATGAAGGTAAAGATGTTGACAATGAGCAAATATATGCTGAACTCCTTCATTTCTTTTGAATGAATTGCTGCCATTCCTTCCATCCGCCACGGAGGTTGATAACCTTATATCCCATTTTAGCAAGGGTGTTGGCAGCCATGAGACTACGCTTGCCGGAACGGCAATAGACTGCAATCTCTTTATTCTTGGACAAAGTTTCTACTCGATCCTTGAAGTCTGACTTCAGAACATCAACGTTTTTGGCATTAGGGATATGTCCGGCAGCATACTCCTCAGCCGTGCGGACGTCTACAAGGAATACGGAGTCAGACTTGATGAATTCTGCGAACTGAGCAGCATCAACAGTCTTGATACTGTCAGACTGTGCACTGGCATTGGTTGTCAGGCCAAGCAAACCAAGCAAAAGAGCAATTATCTTCTTCATTATGCAATACTTATTAGTTCCATCTCAAATATCAACGTAGAACAGCCGGGAATGTCACCATCCGTCCGTATGCCATAACCCATCTGATAAGGAATGTAGATCTTCCACTTGTCCCCAGGAGTCATGGCCTGCAAGGCTATCTGCCAGCCCTCAATGAGGTCGCTTACCCGAAAAGCCTCAGGATAACCACGCTGCCAACTGTCGTCAAAGACATGCCCGTTGATAAGGTAACCCTTATAGTTGCACGTCACAATGCTGCGAGGGCCGGGATGCTGACTTCCACTACCCGCAGCCACCACCTCATACAATATCCCTTTCGGCAACTTATGAATGCCCTCTTTATTCTGAAGATCAAGCATAAACCGCTCATTCTTCTGCTTGTATTCTGTCTTTTTGCTCATAGCTCATGACCTCAGCCGAGGTATTCATCATCGCGGACAAGCACCTTCTCTATCTTGCCGATGTACATCGTGTGAAAATCTCTCTGAGGGTAACTCTGATCCACAGTCTCCTTATAGAAGAAATCCTCTTCCTTGAGTTCCTGGGCATACATTTTCCTACATACAAGCACGAGCTTTGCCTGCTCAAAGTAGGTAGTACCATTGGCATAGACTGGTGTCAGACCTGTCTTTGCTATCTTGTCCTCATCACGGCCCGACACAGAGCCTATATAAGCCATCTGCTTCTTGAACGACTTATCCATGACACAGAGCGTGAAATGATCCTCTTTGTCAACAAACTCCTTCGTGTATCGCGACGGGCGAAGGTAAATGGTCGCCACCGGATCGTTGTGACCCCACAGGCATCCGATACCGCCCCATGAGGCTGTCATCGTGTTGCAGCCGTCTTTCTCATTCCCGGCGGTTACCAGCATCCATTCATCACCGATAAGTCTGAACGGATTGAACTTCAGATCCTTATAGCTAACTTCTTTCAACATATTCGTAGTTCTTTTGTTTATCGATGTCAAAATTACAACATTCATTTGACAAGGAAAAATATGATAGCTAAAATTAATATTTTCTTGCCGTTGCTTTAGTGTTCATAAAGAAGATTTAATGAATACTGATTATCCGTTTGATGCCAATATCATGAATGAATTGTTCATCATGACTGACGATGAGCAATGTCCCGATATAATTCTTCAACGTGTCAGCCAATATATCCATACAGGAGATGTCTATATTGTTTGTCGGCTCATCAGCGATGATGATATCCGGAGCCTTCTCTGCGATGAGCAGACAGCACAAGGCCAGTTTCATCCGCTCGCCGCCACTCAGGCATACGCATTTCTTATCCCACGTCTGAGCTGTAAACATAAAGCGGTTGAGAAGCATTTTCAGTTCATGCTCGGGCTTCTTACTGTTGCAGCTTTCCAGCAGACCATATACGGTCTTGTCATTGTCAATACAGGAATACTCCTGGTCGAGATACAAGATATTCAATGAACCTCTTCGCCATATCTTTCCAGTGGTGGGCTGTAAGGAACCTGCAATCAGTTTGAGCAATGTAGTTTTGCCACTTCCGTTATCACCTTGAAGCCAGATCCGCTCGCCGCTTGAGATTGAAAAACTCAATGGATCATCCTGCCATAAGACATTCCGCCCTTCGTATCTGTAAGTTAAGCCATCAGCTTCTATCAGCCGTTTGCTTCCATGCATATCAGAATTGCTGATATTGATTTTCACGGATTTGTCATCGCTGATGGATGCCCGTATCTCATGTACCTCCTGACTCATCCTTTGCAGTTTCTCCTGCTGAACTTTGTTCAGATGAGAGGTTGCTGCTTCCGAGCTGTCACGTCTGTTCCCCATGGCTATGCGGGCTATACCCTGTCCTGCACTGTGCTTTTCTCCCCTTGAGGCATGTTTCTGCTGCCGTTCCATGGTCTTCTGTGCCAATTTCTCAGCTTTCTTCAGTTCTTTCTGCTCGTTCTGAAGACTTGCGACTTTAGCGGCATACTCTGCATCAACAGTCTCCTTGTATTGAGAGTAGTTCATTGGATAGAACTGCATGCCAGTGGATGACATCTCAAAGATGCCCGGCATCAGGTTCAGCAAAGCCCTATCGTGACTGACAATGACTGTGGCGCTGTTCGTCTTCTGGACAAAGTCATAGAGCTGGGCCCGGCCTTTCATGTCTAAATGATTGGTAGGCTCGTCCATCAGGATCATGTCAGGCTTGAATATCTCGATTCCTGCAAGAAACACCTTGGCCTTCTCCCCTCCGCTAAGTGAGGCCAGAGACATATCCGGAGTAATATAGTCTATGCCCCATTTAGTGAAGGCAGCTAATATCTGTTCCTCAAGGTCCCATTCGTCATTGAGAACAGCAAAGTCATTCTCTGTCCCTCGTCCGCCCAAGATGGCAGACAGTGCCTGAAGCTTTTTCGAAAGGCCTAATGCTTCTGCCACTGTCTGATCATTGTATTGACCAAAATGCTGAGGAACGAGATAGAGACGGTCATCGCACAGCACTGTACCGGCCGACGGGGCAAGTCTGCCAGCCAATATCTTTAGAAGTGTCGATTTACCTATGCCATTATTCCCTATAATGGCGCGTTTGTCTCCCGAAGTTACAGAGAAGCTAATGTTTTGGAACAGTATGTCTTTATTGGGATGGATGTACGACAAGCCTTGTACTTGTAGACTCATAACTATTTGCTATTGATGATAATATAAAACCTTAATTCCGCAGCACTTTAGTTTAACTTTCTTTATAAGTTCCTGAGCAACAAAAAGTTGCTCAGGATTTTGCCATGTCAGATTTTTCACCTATCTTAGTGTTGCAAATCAAAATATGTATCAAACCCGACAGACATGGTAAAGGTAGCAATAAAATCTGAGAAACTCTCTCCTTTTGGAGGAATTTTTTCAATAATGGAGCTATTTGACTCCAATCTCTCATCTGTAATCGACTCAACCCTCGGTATGAGATGCAGGCTGTATGGTTATCAATACAGCGAAATCATCCGTTCGCTTATGAGCGTTTATTTCTGTGGCGGCTCATGCGTGGAAGATGTAACGTCACAACTGATGCGCCTCTCTCGTATCATCCTACCCTTCGTACATGCAGCTCTGATACCATCCTCAGAGCCATCAAGGAACTGACACAGGAAAACATCTCCTATACTTCCGATAAGGGCAAGACCTATGATTTCAATACTGCAGACAAACTCAACACATTGCTTATAAACGCTTTGGTTTCTACAGGCGAGTTGAAGGAAATTGAGGAATACGATGTTGACTTTGACCATCAGTTCCTTGAAACGGAGAAGTATGATGCAAAACCGACCTACAAAAAGTTCCTCGGCTACAGGCCTGGCGTATATGTTATCGGTGACAAGATAGTCTATATCGAGAACAGCGATGGTAACACGAATGTGCGTTTTCATCAGGCAGACACCCATAAGAGATTCTTCGCTCTTCTGGAATCCCAGAACATCCGTGTAAATCGCTTCAGGGCAGACTGCGGTTCCTGCTCGAAGGAAATCGTCAGTGAGATAGAGAAGCATTGCAAACATTTCTACATCCGTGCCAACCGATGCAGTTCGCTCTACAATGACATCTTTGCTCTGAGAGGATGGAAGACGGAGGAGATTAACGGCATCCAGTTTGAACTCAATTCCATTCTTGTTGAGAAATGGGAAGGCAAGTGCTATCGTCTTGTCATTCAGAGACAAAAGCGCATGGATGGAGAGCTTGACTTGTGGGAAGGTGAATACACCTACAGATGCATTCTTACCAACGATTATGACTCATCAACAAGAGACATCGTCGAATTTTACAACAAGCGTGGGGGCAAAGAGCGTATATTCGATGATATGAACAACGGATTCGGCTGGAACAGGCTCCCCAAGTCGTTCATGTCAGAGAACACCGTATTCCTTCTGCTTACGGCATTGATACACAATTTCTATAAGACCATCATTAGCAAGCTTGACACCAAGGCTTTCGGGCTCAAGGAAACGAGTCGCATAAAGGCTTTTGTCTTCAGATTCATCTCCGTACCTGCCAAGTGGATCATGACAGCAAGGCAATACGTGCTGAATATCTATACTGAAAACCGGGCTTATGCAAGACCTTTCAAAACTGGATTCGGATAAAGTCCGTTCCTTATGGTTTTAATCTGCGTATTGCCTCAAGTCGCATTGTGGGGTAAGGGGAAGGTATGCACAAATCGGACAAAATTCACGCTCATACTATCATGATGCATAGTGTTCAAGCTCTTTACTGCAATTGAGATTGCCATTGAGATTGCTTGCGGATTTTAGGTTATTGTAAAAGAGGCAGCACCATTTCAAACGGTTTATTTATTGTAGGGATATTCTTGCTTTTGCTTGCTTTACCCTTTGGCTTTAAGCAATTCTTCAATCCGACCTTTCATAAACCCGGTAAGCGCGAGCGTTTCATTTTCCATTGTTTCCCATTCGTCAGACAGGTTTCCCAAATAGGCTTCCTTTGCCGTTTTCAACAGGGAAGAAAAGGTTTCCGGCAATTGGGGAATCACCCACTCCGCAGCAACATCTTTCGTTGTCACGTCTTCGGTTTCTAATGTAAACCACATGCGGGATAGCGTCAATAGCACATTTCTTTCATCTCCCTTAACATTGGAAATCAAACCGGGTAGAGAAAATTGAATAGCCTTTTGTATTTCGCGGAACGGAATCGGGAGAATAAGTTGTTTGCAATCTGCGCCCTTCAGCGTCATACTACTTTTTCTCGCCTGCCATAATAGAATCGCTATATCAGGGTCGAAACACGCCTGCGGAATCATTCCGGCTTCCATCTCTTTCCGAAGCCAC
Organism: Prevotella sp. P4-98; assembly: GCF_002251405.1. Classification (NCBI taxonomy): domain Bacteria; kingdom Pseudomonadati; phylum Bacteroidota; class Bacteroidia; order Bacteroidales; family Prevotellaceae; genus Prevotella; species Prevotella sp. P4-98. Next base: position 18,225 of record NZ_NPJC01000034.1, read on the forward strand.
TCCCCATACATATACTCGCATTTGGGCGGAAACTGCCACGGAATAATGTCTTTTTGATGGATGACAGTTATCTCCAATGGTCTTTTTTCGGCGCAACCTACGAAGCCGGAAATTTCCAATAATTGCTTGGTCAACTCCTTTTTCGTTGACAGATTCAATTCTTGTCTGGTTATTATCAATATATCTATGTCACTGTCCGGACGCAATTTATTCATTGTCGCAGAGCCATATAAATACATTCCCAATATCTGCCCCTGCAATAGGGTTTCTGCTATGGAAACGACTTGCTTCACTTGTTGTGGGATTTCATTCCGATTGTTCATTGTATTTTCCATATAGATTTGTTTCCTTTATTCTTTGATTAATACAACAGCGTCAAATGCCAGTTCCAAGGCGGTGGATACACTTGCTTTTCCCCACTTCCGTTCTTGGTATTTATGAGGATTCGAGAGCGTGTCGGCTGTAAAAAGCAACATAGCCCATATTACTTCTCTAAATTCTGCACATGCAGCCAGTGCAGAACATTCCATTTCCACTACTTGACAGCCTTCCTCTTTGCGGTATTGCACCATTTCCAGTGTTTCTCGATAAAAACCGTCTGTTGTCCATGTCTTGACTTCCAAATATGGGATTTTCTTTTGATTTAAAGCAAATTTGATTGCACTTATTCCTGCTGTTGAAATCTTTATGTCTCTGGATGGCGGAAGATAATGGTAAGAAGTTCCCTCATCTCTCAATGCAGAAACGGGTATTAAGAATCTGTTCTCCGGAATATCTTCCAATACACCGCAGGAACCGACAGAAATAATTTCTGTCACACCTCCTGCTATTAAATACTCTAAAATCTGGACAGCAGCAGCACTCCCAACCGGAGCCGGACATAAACATATCCTTTCCTGATTATGAAAGCATTCATAGATGGGATATAATTTTGTTGCACTCTCAAATTCATCTATCTGTATTCCACTGTGGGCATGTGCATACTTTTCCACTTCATCCCCCAAAAATGCAAATACGGCTTTTTTAGGGAAGTGCTTTTTCCCATTTCCCGGCTGAAAGATTGCTTTTGATGCGGTATCGTATTCCAAAATAGGATAATCGTGCTTTACTAATGCCATACTATCATCTCCAATAAAAATTTTCTTTCTCACATTTTCTGCATCTATTTTTTGCAAAGTTACTTTTTTCATTTGGCTATACATCAATAAACTCTTAGTATTTTGAGTATATTTTTTCGTGAAGCTATCTTTTATCCCTTAATTCCGCAACACTTTGATTTAACTTTATTTATAAGTACCTGAGCAACAAAAAGTTGCTCAGGATTTTGCCATGTCAGATTTTTCACCTATCTTAGTGTTGCAAATCAAAATATGTATCAAACCCGACAGACATGGCAAAGGTAGCAATAAAATCTGAGAAACTCTCTCCTTTTGGAGGTATTTTTCCAATAATGGAGCAATTTGATTCCAAGCTCTCATCTGTAATCGACTCAACCCTCGGTATGAGATGCAGGCTGTATGGTTATCAATACAGCGAAATCATCCGTTCGCTTATGAGCGTTTATTTCTGTGGCGGCTCATGCATCGAGGATGTCACCACTCATCTGATGTATCACCTCTCGCTTCATCCGACACTTCGCACATGCAGTGCCGACACGATTCTCAGAGCCATAAAGGAACTGACCCAGGATAACATTTCCTACACATCCGACACTGGCAAGACCTACGACTTCAACACGGCAGACAAGCTGAATACACTGCTCCTCAATTGCCTATTGTCCACAGGGCAGCTGAAAGAGGGCGAGGGGTATGACGTTGACTTCGACCACCAGTTCATAGAGGCTGAGAAGTATGATGCGAAGCCTACATACAAGAAGTTCCTTGGTTATCGCCCTGGCGTGGCAGTTATTGGCGACTTGATTGTCGGCATTGAGAACAGCGACGGCAACACAAATGTCCGTTTCCACCAGAAGGACACGCTGAAGAGGTTCTTTGAAAGGTTTGAACAGAACAAGCTTATTATCAACCGTTTCAGAGCTGATTGCGGCTCGTGTTCTGAAGAGATAGTGGAAGAGATTGCTAAACACTGCAAGACCTTCTATATCCGTGCCAACCGATGCAGTTCGCTCTACAATGACATCTTTGCCCTCAGAGGTTGGAAGAAAGTGAAATTGGGCGGTATTGAGTTTGAGCTGGCCTCCATTCTCATCGAGAAATGGAAAGGGAAGGCATACCGTCTTGTGATTCAAAGACAGAAGCGGATAGACGGCGAACTCGACCTGTGGGAAGGAGAATACACCTACCGCTGCATCCTTACAAATGACTACGAGTCTTCCGAGAAAGAGATTGTCGAATTCTATAACCTCCGTGGAGGGAAGGATTAGTTTCTGTTGTTTGTACCGGAGCAAGTTCTGCTACAAGTACCATGACATGTGTTGAAGCAACTGTTCATACAACGGTTGTTACATCCTGCGCATGACATTGCATTTGCAGTTTCTGACAAGATAGGACTTGACAGGAGAGCTGCACCAGCCAAAATAGGCAGAGCACCTTTAGCGGCTCTCTTAAAGAACTCACGACGAGACTGAAGTTCTTCATTCTTACCATTTTTCTTCATAAAATAAAAAATTTAAATTAAACAATATGCCTTTCGGCATTATTTGACAATCTCAATAAAATCAGTAGGAATATACGCAGTAGCGACAAGGCACAATCCCGAGATCTCAACAACAATTCTTTGTTGTCCTGCTATTCTGGCAACTTTTCCAACCACTCCCTTGAAGTCACCAGCTATTACTCGTACTTTATCTCCACTTTTATAGTGACACTGTTCCGCTGTAACAATGCGTACATGCTCACTATCAGTACTTGTTGCTTTGATAAAATTTATCATTGCATTGTATGGTATAATAAGCGGAGGATTTTTACCGTTTGCCTCTGGAGGAAGCGTCTTATCCAAATAATATTTTATAAAAGAGATTGGGGCATCAACTGTCTTTTTCACAAAACTGTCTGATTGTTCCCTTGTGGCGTATATAAAAAGAAAGTTGGGAAGAAGAGGCTGTTGTATTCGCTTCTTCTTCCCAGCAATCACTTTTAGTACATAGTGCATCGGCACGTATGTCTTAATATCATTCTTCTTTGCTTTCTCTACGGCTGCATTTACCCTGTTATAAGTAGCACGAAGAACAAACCAGTTGTAACCTTCCTGCTGGACATATTCCGAGGACACCCCTGTTTGTGAGCTTTGGGCTTCGGGGGAGACATTGGAGGCAAATCCAATGTGAGGAGGTGAATCGCAACCTCGTTTGGTATGCGCATTAAGCAATGCGTTCATATCGGCTTATATGTCGTTGCTCGTTAATAGCAATATAGACATAAAAAGAGCGTGGAAACGTCTGTTGTCTATTCCACAGTCTGAGGCTCTAGCAATTGCCTATCATAGTTGAACAGACAACGTCAGAGCCCACGCCGATATGAATAATCATTTCCATTAGGAGACCATAATAAACAATTGTTGTGCCCGAAAAGGTACAATCCGTGCTTACAGGTCTCCGCAGGAGCGATATTATCACACCCGGGACATCTACCGTTGGCTTTGCTCAAGACTATGATAACTGTTAATTTGCTAGATTACAGACTGTCTTAAACAGAGCGTTAGTAAACGCCTTCATTATGTCTGGACTATCTTTCCCACCCAATGCCCGCTTTGTACCGCTTTGTCATTATGACTCCGCCATACTCAGCACGGCGTAGGCTGCCTTGTATGCCATCACGAAAGAACACGTCTAACCTCAATGGCTATAAACATGGCGATAATAGTCCGCTGCAAAAGTACAAAGAAAATCTCAATACAACCTCATTTTGTTATGGAAAAGTATGTATAAACCTTAAATTTAACCATAATTAACTAAGTCTTGCTCAAATCTCGTATATTTTGTGTAAGGAAATGGCCTCTTATTGGCGTAAAAAGCAAAAGACAGATGCGAATGTCACATCTGTCATTATTGTTGTCGCACATGTCTTTCTTGAAAGAAAGCCTATGGCTGGTTTATTTCAGAATGATTTTCTCCTTTGCTGGATGACATAAGGAGAATGTACTTTTGCCGTCTTTGTTTGTATAGCAGAAGTCGCATGAATTTATAATATCCATGCCAATCACCACATCATAGTCTGAATTGTCGTTAAGCAGAGCCTGAACATTCAACTCTGCTGTTCCTGTTGGAAGGATAACATGAACAAGGTAAGTCCAGGATTCGACATCACCTCCTGCACTCGAAATAAGAGCCTTGTTCTTCGGTTGTAACCCTAAAGCATTTACAACTTCCTGTGAAATCAATGTATTGGTCGCTCCTGTGTCCCACAATACATTTTCAACTTGGCAATGAACAGGAACAGCCACGTTTGCCGACAAATCTACGGCTGGACAGATAATGACGTTTGTAAGAATAGCCTCTGGCTGGGATTCGTATTCTTTTGTATATACAGCCATTCCTACCTCAACTCAATTTTTCCCGTATATGAAGTTTGTTGAGGAACAGGCTCGTCAGTGATAAGGCGAACCAAACGGACATAACCTGTCCGTGCAGCTCTATTTCCGTTAATGACGGGAGCCTGAACTGCGGTTGCAAAATCTATTGTCTTGTTCTTTATAACTTTCATATACCTACAATTTAAAAAATGTCCCGCTGGGTACGCTGTTCTTATGGGAAGCGAGCGGGATTTGTCAATGCAAAGGTAGGCATTCAATTCCAAAAAACCAAACAATTGGAAGAAAAACTAATCTAACTACCCTAAATTTAACATTTTATCAGGAAAACTACTAAACAATGAATACGTCTTTCAAACGCTATTCTATTGCCGCCGAATCATTAACCTCTGTTGTATATCAGCAATATATGCCAACAGAGATACAACTGAGGTACAAGACATCCATTTTCGCCCTATGTTGAAGCCACTAACAAGGCTCTCTCATCCCTCTTTTTCTTTTTCGACCGTCTCACTCTTTATGGCTGATGAAAGTGGAACTTTTCATCAAAAATGCGCTCTTTGGATAGCAATCAGCCAAAATAGCCCAAAATATTTTCATAAATAATCTTAAAACCACTTTTTACCCCTGTCATAGTTTTTTCTCTTTGCCGAGTGCTTTGAACTATAGATTTTCGCCTGTTCAAAATTTGTACCGTTTTGAATTTGTTGTTTTCAAGAGAGTGCTGTGGCTCAGCGTGTTAGGAGATACAAAAAGGCTTCCACATGAACAGCGTAGTGCGCCAGATGTGGGAGCAGAACACCGATGTGGTCATGGTCGATACAGGTAACTCGTATGAGGGACTCTGCGAGTATGTCGGAGGCAAGTATATCAGCTATACCGACGAGCATCCTATCACTATGAACCCCTTTGCCATCAAGCGTGAGGAGCTGAATATCGAGAAGATTGGCTTCCTGAAGAATCTCATCATGCTTATCTGGAAGGGAACCCAGGGAGAAGTCACCAAGACGGAAGACCGTTTGGTAGAGCAAGTCATCACAGAGTATTTCGATGAATACTTTGTGAAGAAGCGCATCGACAATCTCTCGTTCAACACTTTCTATGAGTACAGCACTGTCCGCATCCCGACCATCATCAAGGAGAACAACCTTGCCGGCATAGACCTGGCTGCCTACAACTATCTGCTGAAGGACTTCTACAAGGGAGGCAGCCATGAGCTGACCCTCAATGAGAACCTGGACACGAAGCTGTTTGACGAGACCTTCATAGTCTTTGAGATTGACTCCATCAAGGATGACCCGCTTCTGTTTCCTCTTGTCACCCTTATCATCATGGATGTCTTCATCCAGAAGATGCGTATCAAGAAGAACCGCAAGGTGCTGGTCATCGAAGAGGCATGGAAAGCCATTGCCTCCCCTATGATGGCAGAGTACATCAAGTACCTCTATAAGACAGCCCGAAAGTTCTGGGCAAGCGTAGGTGTGGTGACACAGGAGATTCAGGACATTGTAGGCAGTCCCATTGTCAAGGAAGCCATCATCAACAACTCCGATGTCGTGATGCTGCTCGACCAGGCAAAGTTCCGCGAACGATTCGACGAGATTAAAGCCATCCTTGGCTTGACCGATGTCGATTGCAAGAAAATCTTCACCATCAACCGTCTGGAGAACAAGGAAGGGCGCAGTTTCTTCCGTGAAGTCTTCATCCGTCGTGGTTCCGTCGGTGCGGTCTTTGGAGTGGAAGAGCCCCATGAGTGCTATATGACCTACACCACCGAGCGAGCCGAGAAGGAAGCCCTGAAGCTCTACAAGAAAGAGCTGCAGTGCGACCATCAGCACGCCATAGAAGCCTACTGCCGTGACTGGGAACTTTCAGGAATATCCAAGTCATTGCCATTCGCCCAAAAGGTCAACCAGACAGGCCATGTGCTTCATCTCACTCCCCACAACCAATCTGAATAAGATATTGAAAGTAGAAACAACGAAACATTCATCCCAACAATGAAACGCTATCTGTTCATAATCATCCTCTTCGTCTGTGCTGCTGTACCAATGACGGCACAGTACTACAGTGTCAACTACGACAAGCGCACTGTAGCAGAGATGACAGCCGCCTTTGCGTCGGAGGCTGCCACCGAGGCGTATTATGCCGAACAGGTAGCCAAGATACGTGAATACTACCAAGCTGCAGAAGTGGCTGCTGCTGGTATCTTCACGTCCAAGTTCCTCGACCGCCGTGCCCTTACAGACTTAGGTCTATGGACAAGCTCCACAGAGAACTATTATTACCGACGCATCTACAACATGGTCTCCGCCAAGATTATGCCCAAGATCTGGACTGTGGCAGGCATGATGTTGCGTAGTCCGCAGAACGCCCTCTATTGGGGCAGCTATCTGTATAAGGTGTGCGAAGAGACAAAGACACTCTGCTATCAGTTTGAGTCCATTGTCACCAACAGCAGGCTTTCCTTCAGGGACATCGCATTCCTGGAGATCAATCAGGAACTTGCCGCCATCCTCAAACTGTCCGAACTGGGGGATGTGGATTGGAAGAACCTGCTCGACAATTTCTCCGACATAGGCTCCAACTTCACCAAGGACAATCTCAAAGCAGACATCGACAACCTCTATGCGATGGGAGTCAGCCTTGCCTCTGCAGGTGCTGGCAATGCAGTCAGTTCCATTGTCGGCAACAGCAATTTCAACGGCACACTGATGGACAAGACCAGCAGTGTCATTGAGATAGCAGAGAATACATACGACCTCTACAACGACCTATCCACCAATGCCGGCAATACCCTGTTGCAGTTTGTTGGTGGACAGGAGGGCATTGCCAACCTTTTCTCTTTGTCGAATTACAATACCACAGCATGGATTACTGACTATGCCCGTGAAGGCATGGGACAATACTATACTCAGCGATGGTATATCTACAGTGTTGACCAAGGAAGCGAGAAGCTCTGCGACTACTATCCTCCGACAGATGATGATGCCATCCTGTATGGCGACCATTGGTATCGCATCAGTACAACAGCCCCCGATTTCTATCCATCCTCCTCACAACGGGAGGCAGCACTCCAGAACTCAGAGAATCATGCAGGTTGGAGCCGTAGCCGTGTGCAACAGCTCAATAACTCTAATGACGGCTACAACTACAACATCAGCTACTATTCATCAGCATACATTCTCAGCAAAAAGAAAAGCGGTCAGTATGCCAAGGCATACGCCTACGAGATACATGTGACCAAGTCATGGTACAGGCAGGAAGTCATATACGAGGATGTCTTCGACTCCTATTCCATGGACATGGCCACTTTCAGAGCAGGCTTGAACGCCCGTCTTGCCGACTACAATGACAACGAAGACGGCATCCGTTACTACATTGGCAGTGACAGTAAGCGATACTACCAGGCCACCAATGCGGAGAAGATGGCAGGTTGCGAGACGGCTACCATCAGCGTCACCTGCCATGACGGAACCAAACTGGGTGAAGGCTCCACCCAATACAAATGCTCTCAGTGCGGTGGCAGCGTCAATGCCCACACCAAACAATGCTCCATGGCAACCAGCATCACTTCGGAGAGTGTCAACACCTCCGAGATTGATGCAAAGATTGCCGAGGCAGAGAGCCGGATAGCATCCATTGATACAGAAATAGCCCGATTGGAAGCGGAGAACTCTAACCTCCTGAAGCTGATACAGACTTCCAGCGTTGAAGATGCCGCAAGGTATCGTCAGCAATACAACGCCAACAAAGACCGCATATCCGCGTTGAAGTCAGAGAAAAGTGCAGCAGAAAAAGAACTTGCAGACTATAACCAAGCCAAGCAAGAGGCTGTTGATGGAGAGAACGCCGCCACTGATGACTACTACCGCATCCCAGCCATCATGCAGGACTGCAAGAATGCCTATAACCTCAGCTGGAACGGAGCAGGTGCATGGGAGGGCAATACTTTCGTTCGCACCGCGTCCATGCCCAATATCAACGGCACTATCACGTTCAAGGCCACCATCTCCATTGCAAGAAAGCCGAAATACTTCCTTGGCATCAAGATACACCGTGCCATCGTCCAGATTTCATGGACGCTTACCACAGAATACAGCGACACACAGGTGGTGGCGGTCATCAACCTCGATCCATCAAAGACAGACCAAGAGAAAGCCGATGAGGTCAATGCCAAGCTGTCAGAGATAGCCCGGGAATACCCATCCTGTGAGCCAACGGTCGAATATGCCAAAAGCAGTCCTGTGGAATCAGATGACACGGAAGACACCTACCATCTGTTGTGGACCAGCGACCGCCTGGACATTGCTCGTCAGATAGACAGCCGTCTCACCAAGATCTATGCCGACCTTGTGTCGTTGGAGAAGATGATGCACTACAAGCATTCCATCATAGACATACTCCGCAGTATAGCCCCTCTCGACACAGACCAGGGCAGAAGGCTTACGCTCATAGAGAGAGATGCAGGAAGCGTTGGTTGCGCAATGCTGCCAACAGCGCACATTCAGATACGTATAACGGCAAATATGACGAAGAAGATGAAGAAGAAGAAGAAGAAGACGAAGAAGAAGAACCTTAATTCCGCAACACTTTGATTTAACTTTATTTATAAGTTCCTGAGCAACAAAAAGTTGCTCAGGATTTTGCCATGTCAGATTTTTCACTTATCTTAGTGTTGCAAATCAAAACAAGCGTAAA
>NZ_NPJC01000035.1:0-5090 GCF_002251405.1 Prevotella sp. P4-98
CGAAAATGCTGTAAAGATACAATTGTATAGTGCAATCATTGCATATTGCTTGGTTGCGATTGTTGAACGAAAAATGAAATTGAATATGGAAATGTATGATTTGTTAAGAATTTTATCTGTCTCATTGCTGGACAGAACCCCTCTCGTAGATTTGCTCGGCAAAAGCGAACCTGCCGAGAAGTTACAAACTGTAAGAGAATTAAGTCTTAAATTTATTTAGTGGACACTAGTGAATCGGAAACAATAAGCCGAAGTACCTCATGCCACATCAATAATGGCCTATGTTAGAATCATAAGAAGGACAGCATCATTCACGCGTGAAGAGAGCGTGGAGAGAGCGTGGAGAGAGCGTGAATACAAGAAAAATATGCCATCGCAAGAATACGAGGGATAAAATCCAATCCCCAATCGACACCTTAGCAGCAATCGGTTGGGGACTGTTATGATTCGTATAAAATCTCTTAAGCCACTACTTGAATAACATATTCTATGGACTTAAACTGATAAATAATCACTCATCATTTCGATTTCGCAGGTACAAAGGTCTCGTAGGTCTGATCATCATAATAAACGCGAATCTCTGTAACCTTGCGCGGTTGTCTGTCAATGTTTTTCATATCACATGCAGAAAAATCCAATCGTGTACTTTTTACACCATGTGAATAACTATGTTGATAAGCCGGTTCTGCACGATCTTGAACTGCAGAATCAAAATCTAATGTTGGCTCCGATGGGGTGGAAGTGGCTGATAAAGAGCTATCGACAGGTTCTGAAGAGGCACCTATATGCATGTCTCCGATACCCATCAACAACCAGTCGGTGTTTATAACAGGTATCTTCTTTTTGATGGCCTCGACAATGTTAAGGGTAGGACGGGTACGTCCATTGAATATACTGCTCAATGTTGCAGCCGACAATCCAACGAAGTCGGCGAACACTTGTTGACTCATATGCTGCTCTTCCATGACGAGCCTGATGCGATCTTTCATCTCCATAAGGTATGATTTTAGTGCAAAATTAGTATTTTGGATTCGGTTTACAAAGGTAAACAGAATTTTTGAGATACACAACAAATGTAGAAGGAATTTGCGTTTTAAAATTATAGCTTTCAAATTCAGAATTTAAAACTCCAAAGCATCGAAGGGGTTGTTTTTAGATTTTGATTTTAAAACCAAAATTTCAAGTACTAAAAGTGATATCCCGCACGATTTTAGCGTTTTTTCTTAACTATATGGCTACTATTGTGTTATTTACGAAAATATGCTCAGAAGAAAGCATCTATGCAATGTTAAGTAGGCAAAAACTACATAATTTTTTATTGGTTCCTTGTTGTATTTTACATAAAATACTGAGTTTAAGCATGTTATTTATATATCTTAATCATGCATAAATATCAATATTGATTTTGATACTGCAAGTTTTATGTTTTAATATTGAAATTCAAACCTCAAAACTGATGGTTAAATTTCGATATTTATGTTTGTAAATTGTAAATTTGAACCAAAATTGCATCATGTTTTGATTTTGATATTTACAAAGCAAAATAAAAATAAACGTTAACGCCAAATTTTGAACTTCCCAAAAACGCAGTTTTTTTTATTTTGGATGAATTGTGAACAGAGGTCTGAAATGCTCAAAAATACGCGATTCTCAGAGGGGAAAAAAGTCAGAAAGATGAGTCAGAATCAACGTTTCAGGCCATTTTTTTATGTATTCAAAAAACTGTGAAATAGAAAAAAAGAGCCTCAAAAAGGCTCTTTTTTAGTGTAAAATATAGAAGATTAACTCCTTTGCAAGCTCTTCCGGAGGCGTATTAGGGTTATCCAGACCTTTGGTTTTTGCGTCAATCTCTCTAATCTTGGAAATTATCTGGAAAACCTTCATTGCGGTATAATTTCGCATACCCGTGATATAGTCGTTAGCCCCCCACGCATTACGCATTTCCAGCCATTGTGCAATAGCATCTCTATTGCCTCGATCTGGACAATAATAGGCAATCATGAGATTTTGGAAATAATTGAAGAGAAATGGGAGAACAGAGTAGAGCCCCCCACTCTTTGGATTGCTGTCAAAATAATTCATTATCTGGTTTGCCTTAAACACATCGCGGTTAATAATAGCATTCTTCAATTCAAACACATTGAAGTCCTTGCTCACCCCTATTTGGTCTTCCACCACCTGAGGTGTTACCCTTCGATTGGATTCAGGCAACGAAACAAGCACCTTATTGAGTTCCCCCACCAATCTATGAAGATCTGCTCCAATATAGTCGGCAATAATTTGAGTTGATTTAGGATCAATGGATGCATTGCGTTCATTAAGATACTTTTCGATGAACGCTGGCAAATCTCGGTCTTTGAGCTTTTGACTCTCAAAAAGCACACCAGCATCACGGATAGCTTTCATATATTCGCGTTTTCGTCCATCCACAGTACCGTTTTTATGGCACATCACAAGAATTGTGGAAGACATGGGTGACTTAAAATAGCGTTCTAACGGCTCAGTATCTTTTACATTCTGTGCCTCTTTAACTATAATGACCTGATGTTCTGCCATCATAGGATAGCGCTTGGCAGCATCTACAATCTGTGCAGCGTTGACATCTGATCCAAACAATACTGTTTGGTTGAAATCACGCTCTTCAGGCAGGAGTGCATTATCAGCAATCCAGTCTGCAATCTTGTCGATATAATAAGCTTCATCACCCATCAGATAATAGACAGGCTTAAACTTACGCGCTTTCAGGTCGCGCATTACATTCTCATAAGTCACTTTCTCTTGTGCCATATTGCTTACAAAGGTACGAATAAGCGAGCGAAAAACCAAATTATATTTTGTTTTTCCGAGCGTGAGTACCTGAGCATCGCAGATGCTGAGGTACGAATAAGCGAGCGAGATCCCCTATTAGGAAAGAATACAACGTACCTTATTTATTACGAAACACGTTCCAGGGCCTTCGTATTCACGATCAAAAGCCAACGTTCCTCCCATTTGTTCTGCAATATGTCGCGCAACAGAAAGTCCAAGTCCAAGTCCTTTCTTAAAGGGATCAATCTTATAGAATTTCTCAAAGATACGTTCACGCAGTTCTTCAGGAATACCTATACCCGTATCACTCATATGAAACTCCACCCATTTCTTATCGGTAGAAAGTTTTGTATGACACCCTACACACTACCGTTTTCTGTGAATTTCAGACTATTGTTTCCCAAGTGCCATAGTATTTTCTTGAGTCCTACAAGATTGTTATGAATCATAAAATCATCGTCCACATCAATTCTATAATGCACCTGCAAACGTCCTTTATCTGCCTGTTCCAATTGGCGAATCATCTCATCACAAACCCTTTTTACATTGATCTCATCGTCGGGAGCATAGTTATGCCGACTCTCTTCGTCAGACAACTCGAGGAGCTCATTAATCAGACTTGTTATCAACTGGGTGTTATCGGTGATTCGTTTCACCACATCTTTTCGCGCCTCAGTACTGAGTGAATAGTCAGGATTTGCCATAACCTGCGAAAATCCCGTAATGATATGAAGTGGTGTGCGCAACTCATGACTGATATGCTTGACAAAAGAATCCTTCATACGAGTACTTTCTTTCGAACGGTCAAGCACTACCAGCAACTGGGCATTTTTCTTATGAATACGGTGCATAAAGAAAACCACAACGGCAACAAGCAACAACATGCACACAATAACCAAAGTAAAAAAAGCATAGATGGTATGTTCCTTGTCCTGTTGTTGTTCCTGTCGTAGCCTATCTATCTGATAGTGTGCATTAAGCTCATTAAGTTGATTACGAGTTTCTATCAGATTTCTCTCATCAACAGAATCCATCACACTTCGCAGGATTACAGCAGTCTTTTCACAATTTCCCATTCGAAAATATATATCTGCCCTTTGTCGCACTACGCGCAGCTGATCACCCATATAATGAAGTAATAGTGAACGGCAGCTATCAGCCATACTATTATAATGAAGGGCTTTCTGATAATCACCTTCATTGATATATAATTCTGCCATACGGTAAAGCACATCACGCCGTACATAATCCGAACGATTACGAGTGATACGCTCGGCTCCTGACAAGATCTTCAATGCTTCTGACACCCGATGTTCTTCTATGAGCACTATAGCGCGCACCAAACAGAAATACACATAGTTGGGTGATTTACTCAAACATTCTTCAGAGACGCCCAATTTCTCCTTATATATATGGCGTATTTGTTGCCAACGTTCCGTAGCATCCTTCAAATCACCATAGAGTTTTTCATCTGCCAATGCCCCACAATAGAATGGATATATACAGATAAGAGCCGCATGATAAGACTCGATATTACTCAAGGTCTGTATGCACTGCTTATAGTTGCGTATAGCCTCTTTGTTTTCACCCATATTACGATATAGGTTTGCCAGTACATACTACGCCAATCCTATGCCATATATATTATTTCTCTTCTTGGCATCTTCATACATATTGCGCACCTCATTCTGCGCTTTACTGCCTTCATTGGCGAAAATAAGGAAATTAGCCCACAGAGACCATGTCGAGTAATAGTAGTTCCAGCTCTTCTGTTGATGCAGGAAGTGGTGTGTCTCAGGAAACACATGCCGCAATGAATCGGCACATCCGTCCTTGAATACATAGTAGTTGACAAGAGCCGCCTTTGCCAAACAGCGCATTGGAATATTATCTTGCAATTCTGGCCCCAGTTCGGGATAACCGAGTGTTTAATACAATATAAATACAGCGTGAATACGCCTCCTCCCCATACCATTAGGAGTGGGTAATAACAGAAGGCTGAAAGAAGTTGATTTGCCCTTAGAATAGTGACAGTTGCTTCGTGTCTTCGATGCAGTATCCTTGCAATGCCTTTGGCTTGTTGTCGAAGAAGCAATATGCTCCCAATGCTGAAATAAGGTTCATGATAAAGTTGCTTACAGATCTATGGCGTGAGTGTACAATCTGTGCCGTATTCTTCAGCATGTCGTTAATGGTTTCGATAATGTATCTCTTGCGCAGCATCATTCTGTCATAGAACGGCATCAGCTTGTTTTTCATGTTTACGCGCAACCCTGTCACCA
>NZ_NPJC01000036.1:0-14743 GCF_002251405.1 Prevotella sp. P4-98
CAACTTCATTGTCAATACTCTTGGAGCTTTGGCAGCATATTGCTTCTTTCCTAAGAAACCTACAATTGCCGTTCAAAGGACTATTGATAGACAATTGACCTTATTCTAATTCGTCGAACTCACGTTATTTTAGTGTTGCAAAAATAAACAAGAGAATCCGACGATAGACTTAGCAAAGTTACAAATTAAATTTGGAAACTCACTCCTTTTGGAGGGAAATTTTCGGGTCATGGAGCAATTTGACTCCACATTGTCTTCTTTAATCGACTCAACCCTCGGTTTTAGGTGTAGATTGTTCCGTTTCACGGCACCTTTTCTCGCCATGGCAGAATTAAAGCGAGCTTTATTCTGCTCATTTGGCTTAACGAAAACGTTCCGTTTCACGGCACCTTTTCTCGCCATGGCAGAATTAAAGCGAGCTTTATTCTGCTCATCTGGCTTAACGAAAACGTTACATTTCATGGCACCTCTTCTCGCCATGGCAGAGTTTAAGTGAACTGAACTCTGCTCATCTGGCTTAATGAATAGTCTATAATTTACTTGCCAGCCAATAACCTACGATAACCGCTATAAGTCCACAGAAAAGACTTAATACCATATAAAGTAGCGTTAAGGATTGTTGGCCATCTCGTGCTAAAAGCAAATTCTCGTTCATAAAGGTACTGAATGTGGTAAAACCGCCACAAAAGCCAGTAACCAACAATAGCTTAGCATTTGGCGAGAGATGTCCCCCTATTGCACATCCTGAAAGAATGCCGATAAGGAAACATCCCAATACATTGACGATGAAAGTTCCCATTGGGAAAGTGAAGGCAAGCCATTGGCTTGTAAACTTCGATACAAGATATCGAAGTCCACCGCCAAAAAAGCTTCCTACACATACCAATAATAATTGTTTCATAGCAGAATCTATCAAAGTCCTCTTGCCTTCAGCAAGCCAGAAGCATCTGGCTGTTGCATACCGGTAAAGTCTGTAAACATCAACATCTGGTCTTTGGTATTGCCTCTGCTGAGAATCTTGTCACGGAAAGCCTGACCTACGGCAGGATTCAAAGCACCATGCTTGGCAAAATAGTCAGCTACATTTACTGCCAGCACCTCTGTCCACAGATAACTGTAATAACCTGCTGCATATCCTCCACCCCAGACGTGGTTGAAATACGAGGTGATGTAACGAGGCGGTATTTGGTTGTTGAGCAATCCCACTTGCTGCAACGCCTGTCTTTCAAACTCCTGGGCTTTATCGGCAGTAGGAATCTCTTGCTGGCCGATGTGGTGCCAAGCCATATCAAGACAAGTGGCAGCGAGATTCTCTCCCAAGGCGTAGGCTGCATGGAAACTGATGGATTTCAACATACGCTCTTTAAGTGCCTCAGGCATGGGTTCTCCTGTCTGTGTATGGCGCGCGAAATGGTCGAACACTTCGGGTACTGTGGCAAATGACTCATTAAACTGTGAAGGCATTTCTACGAAATCGCGAGGTACGGCAGTTCCGGATAATGTGTTGTATTTGCAATCAGAGAGTATGCCATGGAGAGCATGTCCAAACTCATGGAAGAGTGTGCAGACCTCATCCCAAGTGATGAGGGTAGGCTGACCGTCCGGTGCTTTGGCAAAGTTGCACACATTATAAATGACAGGCAATTGATGACGCAGTCCGCATTGTTTGGCAAAGGCACTCATCCACGCACCGCCACGCTTTGTGGGGCGACGGAAATAGTCGCTATAGAAGAGTGCAATGGGTTTTCCATCTTTGTCGATTACCTCAAAGACCTTCATGTCGGGATGGTAGGTCGGAATATCTTTGCGCTGCTTGAAAGTCAATCCATAGGCACGATGGGCTGCATAGAAAACGCCATTGACCTGTACGCTGTCGATATTAAAATAAGGCTTGATCTCATCATCGGAAATGTTGAGTTGTTCTTTTTTCATTTTCGATGAGAAATAGAACCTGTCATAGGGTTGCAACTTAAAGTCGCTGCCCATAGTCTTTTTAGCATAGTCTTCTATCGCCTTCGTTTCCTGGTCTGCCTTTGGTGAATAATCAGCAATCAGCTGATGGAGGAAATTATATACATTGCCCGAATTTTTTGCCATGGCTTTTTCCAGAGAATAGTCAGCATAATTGTCGTAGCCCATCAACTTCGCCTTTTCAGCACGCAGTTTTGCGGTTTCAACAACAATAGAGAAAGTATTGAATTGAGGATTAGTACCATCTGCCCGGTGTATAGAAGCCTCATATACCCGACGTCGCACATCGCGATTGGCGAGGTTTGCCAGGATGGGCTGCTGTGTGGTATTGATGATCACAATACAATAAGGAGCCTTGCCTCCCCTACTCTGTGCATCTTTCTCACACTGTGCAATATCAGCCTCTGAGAGTCCAGCCAATTCGTCTTTGGTATTGATCCATACGACAGCATGATTGGTAGCATCAGACAAGAGTTTTCCCCATTGCTGACTGAGTTTTGAGAGTCGCATATTGATTTGCTTCATCCGCTCCATGTCGCTGGCAGAGAGCAGTGCGCCAGCCCTGACGAAGCCTTTATAAATGACTTCCAACAGTCTTGCATCTTCGCCCTTGAGCTGATTTTTCTCATGCTCATAGACATATTTTATGCGTTTGAAGAGTTCAGGATTGAATGTAATCTCATTTTCCAAATCAGCAAGAATCGGCGTCACCTTCTCTTCTGTATCGGCAATAACCTTTGTTTTGTGTGCGCTGGTCAGTCCGAAGAATACATTACTGATACGGTCAAGCAACACCCCACTCTCTTCATAGGGCAGGATTGTGTTTGCAAAGGTCGGTGTTTCCTTACTATTGACAATCTTCTTGATATTGTCGCGTTGAATTTTCACAGCTGCTTCAATAGCAGGCAAATAGTCTGCCTCGTTGATCACATTGAAATCGGGAGCGCCAAAAGGCAGTTTGCTTTCAATGAGCAAGGGGTTGACTCTTTCCGCTCCTGACATGGTGGTCATTGCAGAAGCTTCTGACATCAGTATGATGCCCGAAGCCAGTCCAATTGTCATAAATGTTTTGTTTAGTTTCATCATTGCCGATATATAAGAAGTTTATTTGAGTTCCTTATCGAAGAATTTCACACACTGGCGGAAGAGATGATTGCGTGTGTTTCCTCCTGCGATACTATGGTTGCGATTGGTATAAACCAATTGACTGAAATCTTTATCAGCCTGCACCAGAGCTTCTGTGTATTCTGCTGTATTTCTGAAGTGGACATTGTCGTCAGCCATTCCATGGCAGAGCAACAGACTGCCTTGCAACTGCGCAGCACGCTTGATGGGGTTGATATCGTAACCATTGGGATTCTCTTTCGGTGTACGCATGAATCGTTCGGTATAAATGGTGTCGTAATACTTCCAAGATGTTGGCGGGGCAATAGCAATACCTGCACGGAATACGCCACGTCCTTCAGACATAGACATCAACGTGTTGAAGCCTCCAAAGCTCCATCCCCAAATGGCCATTCGCTGCCCATCAACGTATTCCTGTTTTGCCAGCCACAAAGCCGCTTCCACCTGGTCATGTGATTCGAGTTCACCCATCTGCAGATATGTACACTTTTCAAATTCTGCACCCCTTGCACCTGTTCCGCGTCCATCAACACAGACACACAGATAGCCACGTTGCGCCAGATATTGTTCAAGCATGGCACCTTGACCTGCCATTCCCACTCCCCATGCATTCTTGACACTCTGACTACCGGGACCGCTATATTGGAACATGATGACCGGATATTTCTTCGACGGATTGAAATCTGCAGGTTTTACCATCCATCCATTGAGGTTGACTCCATCTGCTGTGGTCAGCGTGAAGAGTTCGCGTTTACCCAAATTCATGCTCTTCAACCAACCGTTGAGTTCTCGGTTATCTACAAGTGTTGAGAGAGTTTTCCCCCGTTGGTCGCAAAGTGAGAATACGGCAGGTGTATTGATATCGCTCCACTGGTTGATGAAGTACTTGAAGCCCTTGGCAAAGATGGCGCTGTTCCATCCTTTTTTGGGTGTCAGGCAATTGCGCTTTCCATTCGAGTGAGCCACATAGACCTGTTGTTCTACGGCACCCTGTTCGTGACTTGCGTAATAGACATCTCCTGTTGCATCATCCACGCCATACACATCTGCCACGTCATAATTTCCTGTTTCTACCTGACGCAGCAATTGTCCGTTGGTATTATAGAGATACAAATGCAACCATCCGTCACGCTGACTGGGCAGAAGGATGTAACGGTTTGTCACAACGAGACTTGAAATACACTCTTCCTTGACATATTTAGCGTCACGCTCTTCTATGAGCAGTTGGCAAAGGGTTGACAAGGGGTTGACCGCATAGATGCGCAGACAATCCTGATGGCGGTTGAGTGTTGTCACCATCACCTTGGAGGCATCCCCC
This sequence comes from Prevotella sp. P4-98, assembly GCF_002251405.1. NCBI lineage: Bacteria > Pseudomonadati > Bacteroidota > Bacteroidia > Bacteroidales > Prevotellaceae > Prevotella > Prevotella sp. P4-98. Next base: position 4,415 of record NZ_NPJC01000036.1, read on the forward strand.
ATCTGCTTGATGCGAGGCACATAGCCATCAGCATCAATGGGTACTTGCAACTGGCGTGTCTGACGACTTGCAATATCAAAGCTCCACACCGAGGTTGTGGCATTGTCGGCACCAGCCACAGGATACTTGTAAGTATAAGCGCCAGGATACTCATCATACTGCTTGTATTCGGGATTCAGCCCTTTGAAGAGCGGCATGCTGTACTGTTTTACCTTACTCTCATCATATTTCACCCAGACCAGCACACGGCTGTCGGCTGTAAATATCATAGAGCGGTCGTTGGCAAACTCTTCCTCATTGACCCAGTCAGGGATTCCGTTGATGATGGCATTGCGCTTTCCGTCCTTCGTCACTTGCACCTCAGCATTATCATAGAGCAATTTGACCAGAAATATGTTGCCGTCACGCACAAAAGCCACCAATGATCCATCAGGTGAGAAAAGCGGAGTCTGCTGAGGTCCGTTTTTCGACAGGGGAACCATTCTGTTGCTTCCCATATTATACAAATAGTACTCTGCTTTGAACGAGTGGCGATAAATACTTTCCGTATGCGTCTGTATCAGCATCTGCCGACCGTTGGGGCTGACCATATAACCATCGATATAATCGACGCCGGCGGTTTTCACCACATCAAGGTCGAAAAGCACCGAAACGGTCTTTCCTGTTTTAAAGGAATGACTCTCTACCTTACGTCCGTCTGACGACAGTTGCGTATAAGTCTCACCATCTTGGGCAGTTTTCACCGCTCTGATGCCATCGCCGCGGTATTGCCATTTACTGATTTCCGCAAGATTCAGATTACCAGCAAACATAGCGCTGACTAATGGAAATAATAGCACTGCAGTCCAAAAAAATCTCTTCATATCTTTTCATTGTTTTATGTTATGTATCTTTCTTGTTTTGATGTTGCGAAATTACAAAAATTCATTGTCATCACCAAATATCTTCATGTATTTTGTGGAAATGAATAGAAGATAAGGGCAACAAGTACAATTCAACAGACAAAAAGATGGTTTTTATCGTGAGATTTCATCCAACTTACTTCTTATGCTGTCAGGAAGTCTCTCCTATGAGTGTCCCAATACCCAATAAGTTTTTGGGACTTACTGAGGACTCACTACGTAGGAAGAAGGATGATAACATCCCGAACTCATCCCGACGGCATCCCGAAGCCGAGCGCTAAGACTCTCGTCAAAAGTTGCGTCCGTCAGTCAAATATAAAAAGCAGAAAGTCTGCACAAAAAAAAGAGCCTTTCGTTTGGCAATAAGAATTATAACCTGTAAATTTGCACCTAAGAAACCCAAATACCAAAGCAACAATGACTAATAATCAAGACGCCAAAGTACCCTCATGGGAAGAACTCGTCAACTCTATCTCAACAGGAAGTTCACATCCCGAAGCAACTTGTTGGGAAATATACAGATACCTGCGCCAAAACTACAAAACCATTGGCTCAGAAACTTCACGCACTTTATTATTTGCTTATATCAAACTGCGCACCGACAAACCGTCACTCATCAATTCCTGTATGATGGATATGGCGGTTAAGATTAGCACAACCTATACAGACTTTCAACTGCCTCGCTTTCTCGACATGTGCAACCACACTTCCTGTCTGAGAGATGAGGACCGCCAAAAACAAAAAGGCAAAGACGGAAAACTGTACCTATCCCTACAAGAACGAATAGATCGGGCCTTGCAATCCTACAGACTGCATCATCCTGAGGCACGCAATGAAAACTCCAACGATATTATAAGCATGTACGCAGTATCGTTGTTTGAGAAAATCAAAGCAGGACGCACCTGTCGGTTTGTCAAAATGGTTGCAGCAAATGGTTTGTCGCTGATTGCAGACAGCCACCAATTCCCTTGCCGGCCTTACGAAATCATCGGAAAGGTTTACGATGTTTCCGTCACGTCCAGCAAAGAAGACAACAAAAGGATTGTCGAGATTGCAGCCTCAACAAAAGCGCCAAGCCATGTCTTTCCTATAAAAACCGGATATATCGACGGAATTGACGAGACACACGGACACATCCACATCTTTGACAATATGTCACACCATTACGTTGCCGACAGAAAAACAATTACCGCAACACTACCTGCACGAACAACCGTTCAAAAAGGAATGTTCATCCAATTCTGTCCTATTATCAGCAACGGAGACCCATTCAAATCGGCAGCAATCGTCAATATTTTAGACCGCTACAAAGGACACGAATCCTTTGGATCCTATTCTGCAAAGATCACATACGCAAATCCCGCACAACATTACATCAGATACACCATCCTGTCAGACATTCCAACCACTCCCGAAGGCACCATCTCCAAAGAAGGCTTCGCCAGTACATCAACAATGAAACCGGATATGGAAAAAGAAATGACCGTAGGGAAAAACATCCAACTGATTCTATTCCTCAAGCGCGGAATAAACGGTCAGAAAAGCAACCACGTGGCTGAGATTTATTAGTCAATATGCCTTTTTACGCCCATTTTCATGCTTTAAAACCGTTTTCTGCAAGTACTTTACACCTTTTATATAAAGAAAACAACGTTTTTCTTTTGATATTCCGTAGGATTGCAGTACCTTTGCAAGCTAAAAGCACTATTTTAAACAGAGAATGAGTAAATACCAAAATAAAACATTCCCTCTAATTGCTGATATAGAGGGAGATTACAAAGATTTAACAAGCATCGAAGTACCGGAAGTCTTGCCAGTATTGACAGTACGCAACGTTGTAATGTTTCCGGGAGTTGTCAACCCCATCCTCGTGGGACGGGACCAGAGTCTTAAACTACTCAAGAAAGCAGAGAAAGAAGACTCACTCTTTGCCGTATGCTGCCAGTATTCAGCCAATACGGAATTTCCAACCCAAAACGACATCTACAAGATTGGAGTAATGGCCAAACTCGTAAGGATTATCAGTTTGCCTAACAACAAGGTCACCGCCATCGTGCAGGGACTACGACGCATCGTATTGGGTGATGAAATACCCAACGACAACTTCATGCTTTCACACGTACTCCCATACGATGAGAAAATCCCAGAACAGGACGATACTGAGTTCAACACAGCCATAGGCACCCTGCGCGACGTTACAACAGAGTTTATCGACATGAACGATGAAATGCCCGATGAAGCATCATTCTCCGTGAGAAACATCGGCAACAACCTCATCGCGCTCAACTACATCTGTAGCAACTTTGTGGAAAACGTAAGCGAACGCATAGACCTTCTGAACACCTCAAACCTCAAGGATCGCCTCTTCATGATGATCAAACACATGAACAAGCAGCAAGAATTGCAGACCTTGAAACTTGAAATTCGCAAGAAGACCCACGAAGACCTCGACGAGCAACAGCGCAACTACTTCCTCCAGCAACAGATTAAGAACATTCAGGCTGAAATGGGCAATGAGGCTTCGCCTGAAAAGAAAGACCTGCTGGAAAAAGCTGCCAAAAAGAAATGGAGCAACGAAACCGCCAAAGTATTCAAGCGCGAGATGGAGAAACTCGATCAGCTCAACCCACAAAGTCCGGACTACAACATCCAACTGACGTACCTCCAGACTCTTGTTTCGCTGCCATGGAACGAATACACCAAGGATGACCTCAATCTGAAGCGTGCACAACGAATCCTTGACCGCGACCACTACGGCATGGAGAAAGTCAAGGAGAGAATACTCGAATACATCGCTGTGCTCTCGCTCAGAGGCAATCTCAAGTCGCCTATCCTTTGCCTCTACGGCCCTCCAGGAGTCGGAAAAACCAGTCTGGGCAAATCCATCGCCGACGCACTAAACAGAAAATACGTGCGCGTCTCACTTGGAGGACTACACGACGAAGCTGAAATACGCGGACACCGTAGAACCTACATTGGAGCCATGCCCGGACGCATCATCAAAAACATGCAGAAGGCAGGGACTGGTAATCCCGTATTCATACTCGACGAAATAGACAAGGTGACGCAGAATACCCATAACGGCGATCCTGCCTCAGCACTTCTCGAAGTACTCGATCCTGAGCAAAACAATGCCTTCCACGACAACTATCTCGATCTGGACTACGACCTGTCGAAAGTCATGTTTATTGCAACGGCCAACAATCTCGGCACCATTCCCAAACCCCTACTCGACCGCATGGAAATCATCGAAGTAAGTGGCTATATTACCGAAGAGAAACAAGAGATTGCTAAGCGACACCTCATTCCACGCGAAAAAGAGAATACGGGACTGGCAGACAGCCGACTCACCTTCACCAAGGCTGCCACAGAGAAAATCATCGAGCAATATACGCGGGAAAGCGGTGTGCGCCAACTGGAGAAACAAATCAACAAGGCCTTGCGCAAAATAGCCTTTAAAGTGGCGGAAAGCGGAACCCTGCCTTTCTCTAAAATCACTCCCGTTGAACTCGAAGGACTGTTGGGCAAAGCACCTTACTATCGCGACATCTATCAAGGCAACAGCTATGCAGGAGTCGTTACAGGACTCGCATGGACAAGCGTTGGCGGCGAAATCCTCTTCATCGAAACCTCACTCTCGAAAGGAAAGGGCGCAAAACTCACGCTGACAGGAAACCTCGGTGACGTCATGAAAGAAAGTGCCATTCTCGCTCTTGAATATGTAAAAGCACACGCAGATACACTTCATATCGATTATCGCATTTTCGACAACTGGAACATACACATCCACGTTCCAGAAGGTGCGACGCCCAAGGACGGACCATCAGCAGGAATCACCATTGCAACCAGCATCGCCTCTGCCCTGACCCAACGTAAAGTGCGTCGCAACACAGCCATGACCGGTGAAATAACGCTTCGAGGAAAAGTTCTTCCCGTTGGCGGCATCAAGGAGAAGATCCTCGCTGCCAAACGTGCCGGAATCACAGACATTCTGATGTGTCAGGAAAACCGCAAGGACATTGAAGAGATTCCTGAAGTTTATCTCAAAGGCGTAGAATTCCATTATGTCGAAAACGTACAAGACGTATGGAACTTCGCATTAACAGACGAGATAGTAGATAACCCTTTGGACTTCACCATCCAAGACGACAACAAAGACAGCAAATGACATTTGAACTGCAACATACAGATTCTGCCAGCGATGCACGAACAGGCCTTATCACCACAGACCACGGACAGATCAAGACGCCAATCTTCATGCCCGTAGGAACCGTTGGAAGCGTCAAAGGCGTACATTTCTCAGAACTCCGCGAACAAGTCAAGGCACAGATTATACTTGGAAACACTTATCATCTCTACCTTCGACCAGGACTGGAAGTGCTCCGTCAAGCAGGCGGACTCCATCAATTCAACACATGGGACCGCCCTATCCTAACCGACTCCGGCGGTTTCCAGGTATTCTCATTGACTGGCATACGAAAACTCCGCGAGGAAGGCTGCGAATTCCGTTCACACATCGACGGTTCCAAACACTTCTTTACTCCTGAAAATGTGATGGATACCGAACGCGTGATAGGAGCAGACATCATGATGGCCTTCGACGAATGTCCACCAGGACAAAGCGACTATAACTATGCCAAGAAATCGCTCATGATGACCCAACGCTGGCTCGACCGATGCATCAAGCGACTCGACGAAACCGAACCACTTTACGGCTATCGTCAAAGTCTCTTCCCTATCGTACAAGGCTGCACCTATAAAGACCTCCGCCGAGAGGCTGCCAAATTTGTGGCAGACAAGGGTGCCGACGGAAATGCTATCGGAGGATTAGCTGTCGGCGAACCCACAGAAGTGATGTACGAGATGATTGAAGTGGTCAATGAGATACTGCCTAAAGACAAGCCTCGCTACCTAATGGGTGTAGGAACGCCACAGAATATTCTCGAAGCTATCGAACGTGGTGTTGACATGTTTGACTGCGTCATGCCCACTCGCAACGGCCGTAATGCCATGCTGTTCACCTATGAGGGCACAATGAACATGCGCAACAAGAAATGGGAGGCAGACTTCTCGCCCATTGATCCCGACGGCTGCGACATCGACCGCATACACACCAAAGCATACCTCCACCACCTGTTCAAGGCTCAAGAGTTACTTGCCATGCAGATTGCCAGCATACACAATCTGGCATTCTACCTGCGCCTTGTGACCGACGCACGCCAACACATCGAACAGGGTGACTTCGTGCAATGGAAGCGCTCGGTGATTGACAACCTTGGTCGTCGAAGATAAGAACCCTACAGACACACTTACCGATGAAGAGAAAACTCAAAGAAATAGCTGCACGTATCAGACGCATCTGGTTGCGCCTGCTCATCCTGCTTCATCCCATCATCAAATGGCTCAGGAAACTCCCCTGGCACAAATTGCGATGGATGAAGAAATGCAATCCGCTGCATTACATCAAGCGCATCGACTGGTACATCATCAAGAAGTTCATTGGCACATACATCTACTCCATTGCACTCATCATCTCGATATCTATCGTGTTTGACGTCAATGACAACCTCACCAAGTTCACCAACTATCACGCACCATTGCGTGCTATTGTGTTCGACTACTATGCCAACTTCATCCCCTATTTTGCCAATCTTTTCTCGCCACTATTCGTTTTCATAGCGGTCATCTTCTTCACCTCTAAACTGGCAGGCAACTCAGAGATTATTGCCATGTTGGCGTGCGGAATGAGTTTCAAGCGCTTGCTCCGCCCCTATATTATCTCTGCAGCACTCATCGCCTTGCTCAACTTCTATCTTGGCGCTTACGTCATCCCTAAAGGAACGGTAGTCCGCCATGACTTTGAATCTCTCTATAAGAATAATAAGAAGAATACATCGGCAAGCAATATTCAGTTGATGGTGGATAAAGGTGTCGTCGCTTATATTTCACAATACGATGATGTCCACAAGACCGGATTCGGCTTTTCACTCTACAAATTTGAAAACAAGAAGATGGTAAGCCACATGACTGCCAGCGTTATTCAATACGACACGATTTCTGATTCACGCTACCATTGGAAAGCTCGCAGTTACAAGATTCGTAAACTGAAAGGTTTGAGAGAGGAAATTCAAAGTGGCATGGAACTCGACACCCTGATCCAAATGGAACCGATGGACCTCATCTTCTCCAAAGGTCAGCAGGAAACGTTCACCTCTCCTGAACTCAGGCAATACATCTCGAAACAACAGTCTCGCGGTTCAAGCAATGTTGTACAATATGAGGTAGAATACCACAAGCGTATCGCCTCATCATTCGCCTCCTTTATCCTCACCATTATAGGTGTTTCACTATCTTCAAGAAAACGAAAAGGCGGCATGGGACTATACTTAGGCATCGGCCTCGCATTGTCATTCGCCTATATTCTTCTACAAACGGTATGTGCCACCTTCGCTATCAATGCTGACACACCACCGGCATTAGCCGCATGGATTCCAAACATTCTCTATGTGTTTATAGCATACTATTGCTACCGACACGCCCCTAACTAATACATTATTAATTTAAAATAGGAAAAGTGACATTCGAAGAAACATACCTCAACGATAATATCCTCGACGCGCTCTATGACATGCGCTTCGAGGAAATGACTCCCATCCAGGAACAATGCATTCCGCAAATTCTCGACGGGCGCGACCTTATTGGTGTCGCCCAGACAGGAACAGGAAAGACGGCAGCCTATCTCCTGCCTGTACTCAGCATGCTTGACGATGGTGGTTTCCCACACGATGCTGTCAATTGCATCGTCATGTCTCCGACTCGCGAACTTGCCCAACAGATAGACCAAGCCATGCAAGGCTTCGGCTATTATCTCAACGATGTGTCGAGTGTTGCCATCTATGGCGGAAACGATGGTTCTCGCTTTGACCAAGAGACCAAGGGACTTAAAATGGGCGCCGATGTGATTATTGCCACCCCAGGACGTCTCCTGTCCCATATTCGCATGGGGCATGTAGATCTCTCCCGTCTTTCATTCTTCATCCTCGACGAAGCCGACCGCATGTTGGACATGGGATTCTCTGACGATATCCTGCAGATTGCAAAACTGCTGCCCGACAATCACCAGACCATCATGTTCTCTGCCACCATGCCCGACAAAATTCAGCAATTGGCACGTACACTTTTGACCAACCCTGTCGAGGTGAAGATTGCCGTATCAAAACCGGCAGAAAAGATTCAGCAGTCAGCATACGTATGCTACGAACCGCAGAAGATCAACATCATCCGCCATCTCTTCAAGGCAGGAGAACTTCAACGAGTCATCATCTTCTCCGGCAAGAAAGACAAGGTAAAGGACATTACTCGCGAACTCAAACGCATGAACATCAACTGCGCACCCATGCACAGCGACCTCAGCCAGCAGGAGCGCGACGATGTCATGTATCGGTTCAAGTCGGGTCAGGTAGATGTGCTCGTTGCAACAGACATTGTGTCGCGAGGCATTGATATTGACGACATCTTGATGGTCATCAACTACGATGTACCTCATGATGCAGAAGACTACGTCCATCGCATCGGACGCACAGCACGTGCGCAACGCGATGGTGTTGCCATCACTTTTGTCTCTGAATTGGACATGCGTGCCTTTGCCGACATAGAGCGTTTCCTTGAAAAGGAAATTGTCAAGATTCCTATCCCTGAAGGATTGGGCGAAGGTCCTAAATACGAGCCCAATGCACCACGTAAGAACACGCGCGGTCGTGGTGGTCGCAGCAACAACCGTAAGCCTAACGGCAACAAAACTCGCAACAAGCGACGCAGCACCAAGCCATCGTCAGGTGAGCAACCTTCCGTAAAATCTTCCCAAGACTCTGTGACAAGCACACAGTCGAAAGACGGACAACAGAAGCGCAAACGTAGGAGACCCAATGGCAATCACCATAAGAAATCCAATACGCCTCAAAGCAAGACCACTCCTGCCACACCAAAGTCTGAAGCTTGATTGCCTCTTTACGGTAAAAAATTGCTTTGCAGCAAACAATAAGAACTTACGATAAACTATAAAAATCATCCCGTTGGACTTGTCCTCTCCAGACACTCCAACGGGATGATTGTCTTCATGTGGTTTCCACAACCTCTATGCGTTTCGCTCAACCATTTTACTTATAACATTCTCTTATGCGCTGAGCCAAAACGCGTTATGACAGTCGGGAATCATATCAATCCATAGCCGTTACTTCACCGTCGCAACAGAGAAATAGTGTTCTCGTAAAGGTTTGGTTATTTTCTTACCTTTAAGAACTATAGTTTGCTTCAGTCTGATGTCCTGTGAAGAAGAAGCCACCTTAACTTCATATTTACCAGGATCAACATTCCATTGACGCTTTCCATTGTTCGAATAATAGCCAAACTGCTCGGTATAAAGTTTAATCCCAACAGTTTTTGTTTCTCCAGGCTCAAGCGTCACACGTGCAAATCCTTGCAATTGTATCGGTCGGATTTGTTGCTTTTTGTCTGTTGGAGAGAGATAAATCTGCGCCACCTCATCGGCTTTCATCTTTCCTACATTAGTCAAGGTAAATGTCAATTCCACCGCATCGTTATCAGTAGGACACTCCTTTACCATGTTCAGATTTCCATACGAGAACTGCGTATAAGACAGTCCGTATCCAAACGGCCATTCTATGCGTTCATCCAGTTCGATTTTCTCATTATAACAGATTGGTTCATCTATTTCCGTGTTGGGATAGCTCACCGACAATTTTGCAGACGGCGAAATTCTACCATAAAGGATGTCTGCTACCGCATGACCACCCTCTTCACCAGGGTACCATGCTTGTATGACAGCAGCGCATCTCTTAGAGATTTTCGAGATAATCTGTGCACGTCCTCCAAAGACAACGAGCACAACAGGTTTTCCTGTTGCCAGCAGTTTTTCCACAAATTCCTCCTGCTTACCAGGTAAGCGTAAACCTTGTCTGTCTCTGTTTTCTCCGCAAAGCATTACATTTTCACCCACCGCAGCGATAATCACATCACTTTCGCGAGCCATGTCCAACGCCACTTTTTGATCAGCTTTCTCCCCAGAATCCACCTTACGGTGCAACAACTGGTATTCCCATGCACGCTTGTCACCTGTCTCTGCATATTTCGTCTCTATCTCTTCCGTCCAGTCGCATCCCCGAGCGTAAGCCACGTCAACCCCTTCTGGTTTACGAGTTTCCATAGCCTCCTTCAGTTTCACGATCTTCGGCAGATTCTTGTCGCTCCACTGTTTCTGCCATCCTTTCCAGAAGTAGAACATGCTTGGGAAAGAATAGTCTCCACACATCGCCCACATAGAATTGGCATTAGGCCCTGTCAGCAGAACCCTTTTGACATTTTTCAAAGGCAACACCCCATTGTTTTCAAGCAACACAACAGACTGTGT
>NZ_NPJC01000037.1:0-21216 GCF_002251405.1 Prevotella sp. P4-98
AAAAAAAAATCAAGCACCACTTCATCATCGCTATAGAGATAACGATTCTCGTCCATCATTCCTGCCTGTATTTTGAAACGTATGACATTCTTGACAGCCCGTTCCACGACTTCTGGTTTCACCAGTTTTTTCTCAATTGCCTCTTGCAAATATTTATAGTTGTCGCCTTTTGGAAAATCAACATCGTTTCCCCCATTAATCGCAGCAACCGCTTTTTCCAGTGGAGTGTCAAGGTTGGGAATCTGGTCAATGGCGGTATAGTCGCTCACCACCATCCCTTTGAATCCAAGGTATCCTCTTAGAATATCATTCAAGATTTCGCTGTTAGCCACACATTTTGTTCCGTGTACTGCATGATATCCAGGCATGATGACTTGACTTCCCGCCAGTCGGATCATCGTCTCGTGAGGCAAGAGAATTTCTTCCATCATCACCTTTTCGTCAGCATCTCCTCCGCCACCATATCCAAGATAATGCTTCGAGCACACTCCCACTCCTTTCTTCAGGTCACCCATCTGCAACCCTTTAGCAAATGCCGTACCCATCATGGCCGAGAGATACGCATCTTCACCATAGGATTCTTCAAGCCGGTTGAAAGACGGTATTCTACACACATCCACCATAGGCGACAGTGACAGAATGCCTCCCATCCTTCGCAAGTCGTTTGCAGTCTGTTTGGTTTTCAGTTCAGCCAATTCAGTATTAAAGGAACAAGCCTGTCCGATTTGCTGCGGATAGATTGTTGCATCTTGCGTATTAACTCCCGATAGCACTTCTTCATGAAACAAAGCAGGAATGCCGTTCGGTGTGTTCTTTATAATCCATTGCTGCAAGGCAACAACTTTTTTTCTGATGTTATCAGCAGATTCAAGATTCTGACTTGCATATTGTGAGAAGTGTCCGATACCGTTAGGAATGATTTTCCGGCATTGTGCCGTATCCAGCTGACCATTCTGATCAAACAAGTCATCCATATAGATACTTCTCAACTGTGCGAGGCGTTCCTCTTGCGACATTCGTCTGTAGAGTTCATCAACCTGTTGTTCTATTCCCTTCTGCTGGTTGCAAGCCACCAACATCGTAGTGCACGCCATAGTGGCCATAATTTTCATTTTACCCATACCACATAATCGCTTTTACGTTCCACTTGTGGTTTCAAAGCATCAGGCGCAGCATATCCCACAATACAATTTCCAATACCCTCATATTCATCCTTTATTCCGAGTTCCTGAAGGATTTGTTTTCCCTCTTCCGTCTCAAAGGTCTCCTTAGCCCGATGAATCCAGCAGGAGCCCAATCCCAGACTTTGTGCTGCAATCATCATATTTTCCATGACGAGAGTACCGTCATATACTCGTGTTGCCACATCCTTTTTAGCAAGCACCACCAGAACGACAGGAGCTCCATAGAACGGGTCAGCATGTCCGCTGGTTGTATTCATGTTTCTTGCCATGACGATATCGAGGTTTATCCTGCTCAACCTATCTCTCATTTCTTTGTTAGTCACAGCCAGTATGATAGCCGCTTGTTTGTTCATTCCCGAAGGAGCATAGGTTCCAGCTTTGACAATTTGTTCTATGAGTTCATCAGGAACACTTTTAGCCATATACTTCTTTACGCTTCTCCTTTCGATGATGTCTTGAATAGTTTTGTTCATAATCGGTAGTTTATTGTTAGATGGTTTGTTTCTTATCTTGCAAAATTACAAAAAAAGCAAGAGAATCAAGATAGAATGGTATAAAAGATAAAAAAAGACTGATATCTTTATGATACCAGTCTTCTTTCAATATGTATTTCTTATCTATTAGTTCTTGAAGAAATCTTTTACTTCCTCGTTGGGAACCATCTGCTCATCGAAGATGTAAGCACCAGTCTTAGGGCTCTTCACCATCTTGATAACCTTTGAATAAGCGCGACCATCCTTTGAACCTTCATGGAGGGTAGCGACGGTTTTCTTTGCCATAGTCTAATTGCTTAATTATTTAATCTCCTTATGAACGGTCATACGTTTCAGGATGGGGTTATACTTCTTGAGTTCCATTCTCTCGGGAGTGTTCTTACGGTTCTTGGTCGTTACGTAACGGCTTGTTCCGGGCAGTCCACTCTCTTTCATTTCTGTGCACTCCAGGATTACCTGTACACGATCGCCTTTTTTCTTGCTTGCCATAGTTTAGTCTCCTATCACTTTAATATCCTTCCAGTCCACGAAACCTTTGGCAACAGCTTGCTTCAAGGCAGCATCCAGACCTACTTTATTAATCATACGCAGACCAGCAGCACTGATCTTCAACTGAATCCAGCAAGCCTCCTCTACATAGTAGAATTTCTTGCTGAACAGGTTAACGTCAAAGCTACGCTTTGTGCGGTGCTTTGAGTGAGACACATTATTACCAATCTGTGCCTTCTTTCCTGTAATCTGACAAATCTTCGACATTTCTATCTACTTTTAACTTGTTCCTAAATTGTAACTTACTCCAAACAGGTTGCAAAATTACAAAATTTTCTAAACAACAAAGAACCCTACTTTATATTTCGGTATAATATTAACGTTTTTTAACGCTATTATATCCTTGTCTGTTCATCTTTCAGAAAATCGAGAAACATTTGCATGGCTTTGTTGGTTGCAATGGCCAGATTGATATCTCTTCCGTGGTCTTCCTGCACCATGAAAGTCACCTGTCTGTCGATATCTCCACAAGCGAGCCAGATCGTGCCGACGGGAATCTCTTTAGTTCCTCCGGTAGGTCCAGCGAATCCTGTTGCAGCAATGGCATAATTGGTATTGAGTGTCTGACATGCTCCCTTTACCATTTGTTTGGCAACTTCTTCACAGACAGCAGTTTGTTCTTCGAGCACTTGTGCGTCAACATGCAGCAGTCTTTCTTTGATTTCATCGACATACGACACCACTCCACCTTTGAAGTATTTCGATGCTCCCGGTGTAGCGATCATGGCTTCTGCTATTCTTCCTCCGGTACAGCTTTCTGCAGTTCCTACGGTTTTTTCCAATTCCCAGAGTATCTGACTGATTTCACGACTGATAATCTTACTTTCAAAATCCATATTCTTTCATTTTATTTAAAGGTAACTTTACTGAAGGCAGGCGCATCGATGGGACACGTCTCTCCGTCCAGATATTTATAGTATCCTACAATACCAATCATTGCAGCATTGTCTGTTGTATAGCTGAATTTAGGTATATAGATAGTCCATCCGTATCGTTTGGCATGATCGTGGAATGCGTTTCGCAATCCATTGTTTGCGCTGACTCCTCCTGCCACAGCCACATGTTTGATTCCTGTCTGCTTGACCGCCATCTTCAGTTTCTTCATCAGGATATCGACGATAGTAAATTCGAGTGAAGCGGCAATATCTTCTTGATGGTGTTCGATGAAATCGGGATCCTCTTCCACCCATTTCCTCATATTATAGAGGAATGAAGTCTTGAGTCCAGAGAAGCTGTAGTTAAGACCTGGGATTTGCGGTTCGGCAAACTTGTACGCTTTAGGATTTCCCTGTCGTGCCAGTCGGTCTATGATAGGTCCTCCGGGGTATCCGAGTCCCATGACCTTTGAACATTTATCGATGGCTTCTCCTGCGGCATCGTCGATGGTTTGTCCGAGCACCTCCATGTCGTTATAGGCGTTAACCTTGACAATTTGCGAATTACCTCCACTGACGAGCAGGCAGAGGAAGGGCAATGGCGGTTGCTGATTGTCATCATCACTTTCTTTGATGAAGTGAGCCATCACGTGACCTTGCAGATGGTTGACGTCGATAAGGGGTATTCCGAGCGATCTTGCAAATCCTTTAGCAAAGCTCACTCCGACGAGCAGCGATCCCATGAGTCCCGGTCCTCTTGTAAATGCCACGGCAGTAAGCTGTTCCTTGGAGATTCCTGCCTTTTTTATGGCTTGATCCACAACAGGCACCACGTTTTGCTGATGTGCTCTTGATGCGAGTTCCGGCACTACGCCGCCGTATGCTTCGTGTACGGCTTGTGATGCTGTTACATTTGAGAGCAGCACACTGTTTTTGAGTACAGCTGCAGATGTATCGTCGCAGCTTGACTCAATTCCCAATATGTAGATATCTTTATTTTCCATTGTTTAGTGTGACAGTATTTCTACTCCATGTTCTGTCATCAGCAGAGTGTGTTCCCACTGTGCAGACGGTTTCTCATCTTCTGTAATAACTTCCCATCCGTATGGGTCGTCAGCATCGATAAAGACCTCCCATGTTCCCATATTGATCATAGGTTCGATGGTGAACACCATTCCCGGTACGAGAAGCATTCCGGGATGTTTCTGTGCGAAATGGCACACTTCCGGTTCTTCGTGGAATTTGAGTCCCACTCCGTGTCCACAGAGGTCTCTCACCACTCCATAGTGGTATTTTTTTGCATGTTTCTCAATGGCTTTTCCTATTTCTCCAACGAATCCCCATGGTTTAGCGGCCTCCATGCCTATTTCGAGACATTCTTTGGTCACCTCCACGAGTTGTTTCTTTTCAGGAGTTGTTTCGCCAATGATAAACATTCTCGAAGCGTCGGCATAGTATCCGTCGAGGATGGTGGTAAAATCTACGTTGATGATGTCTCCCTCTTCAAGGATATCTGTTGCCTTCGGAATACCGTGACACACCACTTCGTTGATGCTTGTACAAACGCTCATGGGAAATCCTTCATAGTTGAGACAGGCAGGAATGGCTCCGTGTGCTTCGCAGTATTCTCTACAGAGTTTATCTATTTCGAGCGTTGACATTCCTTCGTGTATTTCCTTTTCTATCAGGTCGAGCACTCCTGTGTTGACCACACCCGACCGTCTGATTCCCTCTATTTGTTCTGGAGTCTTCACAAGCTGGCGAGTGGGTACCAATACGCCTTGATTCTCCAAGTGCATAATTTTCTTGTCAAATTCTGTCGGCTGTACGCCTGGCTTACAATGCCACCTTCTTTTTACCATAATAAAAAAAACGTTTTTACGTGGCAAAATTACTAATAAGTGTCAGAATAACCAAACAATTCGTTGAAAAAAACGGTATTATCTGTCACTTCCGATTCTGTTTGATGATGCTGTAGGCGGCATAGAGTCCGAGTTCTCCTGCCTTGCTGAGGTCTGCCACAGCCTGTGCCTGCTGTTTGAGCGCGAGCCTTGCTATTCCTCTGTTGTAGTATGCTTCAGCCAGATGTGAATCCATCTCTATGGCTTTCGAATAGTCTTCTATGGCATGGAGATAATCTTTCCGCTGCACATAGACATTACCTCGGTTGTAATAGAGGATTGCACTGGGATTGTTCTCAATAGCCTCACTCAGGTCGGAGAGCACATTGGCAGTCTTCATACTGATGTCTGTACCCTGCGAAGCATTAAAGGCGTTGAGTCTTGCCTGGCAGACTGCTCTTTGCCAATAGGCGAGTGTCTGTGTGGAGTCGAGTTGTACAACAGCCGTAAGGTCGTCTATTGCTGCTTCATTATTCTGGGTATCTGAATAGGCTACGGCTCTTATCAGCAGGAGTGCTGCTTTTTGTTTTGCGTCGTGACATTTGTCGATCGTGTCAGCCACCGAGTCTATCAGTGCGAAGTAGCGGTTTGTGGCAGCCTCGTCGAGTGTGCGCAACTGTCGTGTCACATAAAGCTGTCGTGTGCCGCCTTCGTTTCTGTTGAAGTCATCCACCCGTTGGTCGAAGGCAGTTGTTGCGTTCATCCGTTCTACGTCTTTCTGCATGGCGAGCACAAACATAGGAAGATAGTCGAGCGAAGCCTTTCTGTTTTGCACCCTTCCCCGGTAATCGCTTTGATATTCGTGTTCCACCTCCTGTACATCTTCCACAGCCAGTTGGTTGTATTTCTCGATGTCGAGGTCGCTACGTTTTCTCATCTGTTTTTTCGAGAGTCTCGGCTGAATGCCCAAGCGTTTGTTCATCTGTGCTTTGAAGATTCTGAATTCGTCGAGCTCTGCCTGTTTGCTCATACCGAGTTTTCTGTAACAGTCGGCACGGTGTTGCAGTCCAAACCAGAAGTTTGGAAATTCCGCAATGATTTTCGTATAGTCCCTTATGGCACCTCTGATATTTCCGGTATTCTCCAGCAGGAGTGCGCGGTTGAAGAGTGCCATGAGGTTATTGGGCTCCAGGTTGAGCACGAAGTCAAAGTCGAGGATGGCTTGGTTGTCATCTCCCACCTGTGCCCTCAAGAGTCCTCTGTTGTAGTGTGCGAGGAAGTTGTTGGGATCGAGGTCGAGCGCAGTATCATAGTCTGCCATGGTTCCCCTGAGGTTATTGAGGTTGAATCTGGCAATGGCTCGGTTCACATAGCAATCCACTCGTTTGGGCATGAGGTGGATGGCTTTGCTGAGATACTCGTCGCTCTCTTTCCATTGATGCCGTGCCATGCTGATGATGGCTTTCTGGCTCCACAGCGAACCGTCGTATGGGTCGATAGCAATACTTTTATCGAGTGCGACAACAGCTTTTGTGGTGTCTTTCTGGAGCATATAGACCTCTGCCTGCATGGCATAGACTTTCGCGTTCTTGCTCCATCGGGTGAGCATGGTGTCTATCTGTGCCAGTGCCACATCATACTCTTTCTGTTGAATATGACAAAGCACTCTGTTGTGCCACAGATTTCGGTTCTCCGGGTCGTATTTCAGTGCTTTATCGTAGTCTTTCACGGCTCCGGCAAAGTTGTCTTGTCTGATGCGGCAGAGTCCTCTGAGTTCATAGACGCTGACCACAAACGGGTTTCTGCCAAGTGCCTCGGTACAGTCGTTTTCAGCTCCTTGGTAGTCGTCAAGATAGAATTTCGCCAGACCTCTGTAGAACCATGGTTCGTAGAGATACGGTTTTGCCGAGATCACCTGATTGAAATACTGTATGGAGAGCACATAGTCTTCATAGTAGAGTGCCGACTGTCCTACCATGAGCAGTCTGTCGGTATTAAACTGTGCCTTGCCGGTCATTGACGACAGGATCATAAGTACAACAAGCAGAAGTTTCTTCAAACCTCTGCCCGTTGTCGTTGTCTTAATTACCCTTGTCATCATGTTTACAATCCGTTTTGCTTTACCTTATTACGGGAGCCTGTTTCGCCTGTATGTCTTTTGTGGTCGGTGATTATTTTCTCACCGCCATTTTAGTTTTGTATCCGCAGCGCACACGTCCTTGGAGTAATGCTCTCATCTTACTCTTGATGAGTTGTTTGCGGAGTGGAGAGATGCGATCCACGAAAACCTTGCCTTCGAGGTGGTCAAATTCGTGCTGCATCACGCGTGCAAGGTATCCTTCCACCCATTCGTCGTGTGGTTGCATTTTCTCGTCGAGCCATTGCACGTGAATGCGTGTCGGTCTGGTCACGCGCTCGTGGATGCCGGGCAACGATAGACATCCTTCTTCCGAGGTGTCGGTCTTGCTTTCATCGTATTCCACGATATGTGCGTTGATAAACACGTTTCTGAATCCTTTGTATTCAGGGAGGTCATCGCTGATCACATCAAGGTCGATGACCACCAGTCGTATGTCTTTTCCAATCTGTGGTGCAGCCAGTCCGATACCCTCGCTCTCTGCGAGTGTGTCCCACATGTCGGCAATGAGTTTATCGAGCTCTGGGTAGTCGGCAGTAATATCCTGTGCCACCTTTCTCAACACCGGCTGTCCATATATATAAATAGGTAGTATCATTTCTTGTTGCTTTATTCGTCGTCACGATTTCCGTGCGCGCATATAGTCCTGCAGTATGATCGTGGCACTGATTTCATCCACCAGCGCCTTGTTTTGCCGTGCCTTTTTCTTCAGTCCTCCGTCAAGCATGGCCTGATGGGCAAGTACGGAGGTAAAGCGCTCGTCGAAGAATTCGATGGGCACATCGGGCCGTGCCTTTTTCCATCGGTTCACAAACTGCTGTACGCGCTGCAGGTTTTCGCTGGGCTGTCCGTTGGGCTGTCTGGGTTCTCCTATGACAATGCGCTCCACGGGTTCGCGTGCAATATAGTCGTTGAGGTATTGGAAGAGTTCTGCCGTGGCTACTGTTGCCAATCCTCCAGCAATAATTTGCAGAGGATCGGTAACAGCGAGTCCGGTTCTTTTCTTTCCGTAGTCTATCGAGAGTATTCTCACGCTAAGAATTTCCCTTTTTTATCCGTGATTCTTTTTATTTGTTGTAGAGCAACCAAGCGCCGTGATACTTACCCTGGAGTTCGTTGCGGCTTGCAACTGCCTCACCCTTCGTATCAAACGTGGTAGCCACTACGCGGAAGGTGCCACCCTGGGTATTGCGCACGATCTGTGCATCATAGCCGGCATTGCGGAGCTGCTGCTGCAGTCCTTCGGCGTTGGCCTGAAGTGAGAACGAACCTACTACTACGCTGAAAGCCTTGAGTCCGTTTCCGCTGATGAGGGTTACATTCTCCTGACGCACGTTCACGTTGTCAGTATTGTCAACCACTTGTGTGTCGTTGGCAGGTTTGGTCTCTACGGGTGCCACTACAACGGGTTCTTCCTGTGCGGGCTGCTGCTGTTGCTGCTGTTCTTCTTGTTGCTTGGCTTTCATGTAAGCCTGCTTGTAGGCGCTGTCGCCTGATTTACAACTTGTGAAAGCCATTGCGGCACACAGTCCTGCACATAGGATAATTTGTTTCTTCATTGTTTTATTTGTTTTAATTTTATAATGCTTTTTGAATATCATCTGCGAAATTACAAAATATCGTCCAAACTTGAAGAGAAAAGGTGCATAAAGTTTGTTAAATGGTATCAAATCGCATTATTTTATGAAAAAATATGGCTATACAGCACGATGTTTTCAAAAAGATTGCCTATATTTGCAGCAACAAACATTATCAACCCTTTAAAACGAAACGACTATGAAGAATTTAGGATTTCTCGGTGCATTCCTCGGTGGTGCTCTCGCCGGAGCCGTAGTAGGACTGCTGTTAGCCCCTGAAAAGGGAGCCGACACTCGTGATAAGATTACCGATGCGGTAGATGACTTCATGAAGAAGCATAATATCAAGCTCAGCCGCAAGGAGATGTCTGACCTTGCCGCCGATATTGTTGACGCAGCACCTGAAGTAAACGAGTAATGCTGTCGAGCGACAAGAATGTAGAGACCATCGGACAACTGGTGCAAGCCGTTATCCGCTATTTGAACCTCCAGAAGGAGAGCATCAAATTTGATGTGGTCGGCAAACTGGTACAGTTGCTGACGGTAGCCGCTTTGGCTGCCGTTGGCTTTCTGCTGGTCATTGCCATCCTCCTCTATTTCTCTTTCGCCGTGGCATTCTGGCTGTCGGCATCGTTAGGCATGACCATGGCATTCATGCTGATCAGTTTGGCTCATCTGCTCTTGCTCGTGGTCGTTTTCATCTTCCGAAAGGCATGGATAGAGCGCCCACTGGTGAAGCTTCTTGCCAACATCCTGATGAGCAACGATCCACAATAGTAACCATGTGAGAGGACTTATTCTTATGCAGACCAAACAACAACAGGTGGGTATTCCACAGACCTTGGAGGACATTCGCGCACGACGCGAACAACTCGCTGAAGAACTTGCTCAGGCGCGCAGCGAGATTAGCGGTCATTGGCACCAACTTGTCACTCCCCAAAAGACCAATACGCGCGGCGAACTTGTTGCTGCGCTGATTTCCAATGCCGTTACGGCATTCGACGCTTTCCTCCTTGTGCGCAAACTGTTGCGCGGCTACCACACCCTTTTCGGTCAGCGCAAGCGCCGTTAAACGATTTCCATTGCCCATGAAAGATACCATCCTTCTGTTACGGCCATTGCAGTGGGTGAAGAATTTCTTTGTCTTCGCCCCTTTGTTTTTCAGCAACAACCTGCTGAACAGCCATTATTTCCTACAGACACTGTGGGTGTTTGTTGCATTCTGCTTCGTATCGAGCAGCATCTACTGTTTCAACGACATCCATGACGTGGAGAACGACCGCCTCCACCCTAAGAAGTGCCACCGCCCCATTGCCGCCGGCAAGGTGAGCGTGGCTATGGGCTACGTCATCATGATGCTGACACTGGCAGCCAGTCTGATCACAGCCTGTCTCTCCGACTGCAACCACCTGCCCGTGATCTGCGCCATGCTGGTGGGCTACTGGCTGATGAACGTGGCATACTGCATCCGCCTCAAACAGTACGCCATCCTCGATGTGGCCATCATTGCCGTGGGCTTTGTCATACGCGTACTGATAGGTGGTTTTGCCACCGACATCATCGTATCGGGATGGTTGGTCATGATGACCTTCCTCCTGGCACTCTTCCTTGCCTTTGCCAAGCGCAAAGACGATTACCGCATCTACGAGCAGACGGGCACCATGCCGCGCAAGAGTATTGCGGGCTACAATTCCCAGTTTATCGACCTCTCCGTCACCATCGTGGGCACCATCACCATGGTGTGCTATATTATCTACACCATGAGCGACAGCGTGGTGAGCCATTTCGGTTCGTCCTACGTCTATCTCACCAACGTATGGGTATTGGCAGGACTGTTGCGCTATCTGCAAAACATGCTGGTCTATCAGCGTAGCGGCAGTCCCACCAAAGTACTGGTGAAAGACCATTTCATCCAGACGTGCATCGTTGGCTGGGTGCTCTCATTCTTCTCCATCATCTACCTCTGATTCTCCGTCTCACCTCATGAATACTACGTTTTCCACCGACAACCGCCAAGGGTCTCCATTGGTCAGTTTTATCATCACTTACCACAACGAACCGGCCGACATGCTTCATGCGTGTATCGAGAGCATCCTGGCATTATCGCTGGGCGACAGCGAGCGCGAGATTATCATCATCGACGACGGATCGGACGTGAGTCCCGTCAGCTTTCTGACCGACTGCATCGACGAGGTCATCTATGTGCGACAACGCAATATGGGACTGAGTCAGGCGCGCAACCGGGGCATCGACATGGCACACGGCTATTTCATCCAGTTTGTCGATGCCGACGATGCCATCATCGCCCCACCCTACGAACAGTGTCTTGACCTCGTGCGCTATCAGCAAGCCGACCTCGTGATGTTCTGCAGTTCCGACACCTCAGAGACGACCTTCACCCCTGTCTCCGTCTCTCCTGTCAGTGGCAGTCATTTCATGCGCGAGAGCAATATCAGGGCTGCTGCATGTGGATACCTCTTCGCACGCCGCATCCTCGGCAGCCTGCGCTTCGAGCCCAACATCTACCACGAAGACGAGGCATTCACCCCGCAACTGCTGTTGCGTGCAGAGCGCGTCTTCAACACGCCCTACAAGGCTTACTACTATCGGGCACGCCACGACTCCATCACCAGGAGCAGCGACCAAGACACCATCAGCAAGCGCCTCGACGATACGCTGACGGTACTCACTCAACTCTATCGGCTGACCGATAAGCTGTCGCCTGCCGACCGTCCTGCCATGGAACGGCGCATCGCACAGCTCACCATGGACTATCTCTACAACACCATCATGCTGACACGCTCGGCAAAAAAACTCGATGCCACCATCGACGCCCTCCGGCAACAGGGACTTTTCCCGTTGCCCGACCGTCCTTATTCCAAGAAATACACGTGGTTCCGACGCCTCGTGGGTAATGCCATCGGACGACGAGCGCTCCTCGCATCCCTGCCGCTCCTACCCCGTCACTGACCCGTCTCATCCCCCCCATATTCCATCTCCTATGCGCATTCTTCTCGTCAACGACTACAGTGGACTCCATGCCAACCTCAGTCAGGGGTTGCGCAGTCTGGGGCATGAGGTGACCGTTGTTTCCAACGGCAACGGATGGCGCAACTATCCTCGCGACATCTCGGTCATCAGAAAATCACCCTCCCACATCGACGGAGTGCGCTACCTCCTCAACCTCTGGACGCGCATCCTTCCACGACTCACAGGCTATGATGTGGTGCAGCTCATCAATCCCATCTGCTTCGACCTGCGTCCCGAACGCCTGTTTCCTATCTACCGCTTCCTGCGACGCCACAACGGCAAGATGATTCTCGGAGCCTTTGGCGAGGACTCGATATGGGCAAGAACCTGCATCGAAGAGAAACCGCTGCGCTATAGTGACCATAACTTCGGCAATATGGTGCGCACCGATGCTGCCTCTCAAGACCTCCTTGACGTCTGGGTGAATACCCCTCACGAAAAACTCACCCGGCATATTGCCAACGACTGCGACGCCATCGTAGCATGTCTCTACGAGTATATGGCGTGCTACCAACTGCACTATCCTGCCAAGACCCATTTCATCCCCCTGCCCATCGTGCGCCAGACGCCACCTCCTATCCCGTCCCATCCCCGTCTGCGCCTGTTCATCGGCATCGACCGCAAGCGTAGTGCCTACAAGGGAACTGACATCATGTTGCGTGCTGCACAAGCCATCGTTGAACGTTATCCCGACCGTGTAGAACTGCGCACAGCATACTCCGTGCCTTATGCCGAATATCAGTTGATGATGAATAATTCCGATGTCATCCTCGACCAGCTCTACAGCTATACGCCATCCATGAATTCCCTCCTTGCCATGTCCAAAGGCATTGTCGTTGTAGGAGGTGGCGAACCCGAAAACTACGAGATTATCCAGGAGAACGAGTTGCGTCCCATCATCAACGTCGAACCGACCGAGCAGAGTGTCTTCCATGCCCTTGAGCAGTTGGTGCTCCATCCTGAGTGTCTGCCACGTCTCAAGCGCGAAAGCATCACCTATGTAGATCGCCACCACGACCACCTGAAGGTTGCCCGCCAGTACGAAGCCCTCTACCAGTCCCTATAAACAGGTTTTCTTTTTATATTTAAGATTGCTGCGCCATAAAAATCCACGGAACAGTGTTTAGGTTATAGGTTAAAGGTTAAAGGTTAAAGGTTAGAGGTTAAAGGTTAAAGGTTAGAGGTTAAAGGTTAAAGGTTAAAGGTTAAAGGTTAAAGGTTAGAGGTTAGAGATTATAGTTGAAGATTATAGTTGAAGATTATTATTTCTGGCCATAGGCCATATTTTATTAAAGATTTCCTCCAAAGATTTCTAGCCTTTAGGCTACCAAAAAAAGCCACGGACCACACGGAGGACACGGAGAAAGATTTTCGTAGGATGATAAAGACCACTCCCTCAGATCTCAGACTTCAGACCTCAGACCTCAGACTTCAGACCTCAGACTTCATCTTAGTTAAAGATTTTGTTTCCGTCTAATTCCGTCTAAATTCCGATGATAATAATCCACGGAACACACGGAGAACACGGATGTTAGTTAAAGATTATTCTCAAGATTTTCATTAAGATTTCGAGCCGTAAGGCGATCCATTATAAAATTCTCCCCAGAAGCGAGGAACTCGAACGCATTTTGGTTTGGGATTTTTGTTAAAGATTTTGTTTGCTGCCTCCCTGAATTACAGATTATTTCTTGCGAAGCAACATCTTAAAAAAGATTTCCTCCAAAGATTTCTTGCCGTAGGCAACTAAAAAAATTCGTTTCCCAAAACTGTTATCTGTTATCTGTTATTTGTAACGCAAAAATTCGTTTTCAGAAACTGTCAACTGTAAAACTGTAACGCTTGGTGTGAATTAGCGTTGTCCAAGAAAACAGGAACAGTCCTCGCGAAACCTATTTTTCCTTTCCGAAAACTGTAATACTGTAAGCTGTAAGAATTATAAGTCATGATGTCAATGACCTGTCCCTGTGACATTAAAGCTCGCTTTAATTCTGCCATGGCGAGAAAAGGTGCCATGAAATGGAACTCTCACTCTGTCTTCGCTACTCCAAAACATCTAGCCGTAGGCAACTAAAAAAATCCACGGAACACACGGAGGACACGGAGAAAGATTTTCGTTAAAGATTTTTCTTAAGATTTTCGTTAAGATTTCGAGCCGTAAGGCGATCCCAATATAAATCCTCCCCAAAAGCAACGTACTGTTGCGCATTTTTCGCTGAGATTTTCGTTAAAGATTTTGTTAGGGAGATAATCTGCAAATCCCTAAAATATTTCTTGCGAAGCAACATCTTAAAAAAGATTTCCTCCAAAGATTTCTTGCCGTAGGCAACTAAAAAAATTCGTTTCCCAAAACTGTTATCTGTTAACTGTTATTTGTAACGCAAAAAATTCGTTTTCAGAAACTGTCAACTGTCAACTGTAACGCTTGGTGTGAATTAGCGTTATCCAAGAAACAGGAACAGTCCTCGCGAAACCTATTTTTCCTTTCCGAAAACTGTAATACTGTAAGCTGTAAGAATTGTAAGTCATGATGTCAATGGCCTGTCCCTGTGACATCTAGATAGCAGCTCATCAGTATCTTCCTGCCATTAGTCATGTGGAAGCGTACAAATAATTCTTGGGATTTCCTCACTCACACGCACCATTTCTGCTTTCAGTTGGCACTCCATGTCGTTTACCACTACCTCGTCTTCAATGAGGCTTTTCATTGCTTTGCAAAATGCCCTGACAATATGTGACACAGGCATCAATTTCTCAAATTTTGTCATAATCGCTTGTTGTTTTATTATCAGAGTGCAAAACAAGCGACTATTTATGCCATAGCCAACTTTAGTTTGTAGTTCGCTGCTTTGGGTTTGTAGTCGGGACTATTTTTCTACAAACACAATGAAGGCTGCAAATGGCATTTACTATGCCGCTTGCAGCCTCCAACTGTTATTGAAATAGAAACTAGATTCATCGGGGACAGGTTCATCGATTCTAAAGAGTGAACCAATGTACCTGTACCCATGACCCTTTTATTCTAATCCTGCTCCGTTGTCTCGGTAGAGCCAGCTTCCTGCTGGTCACTTGTTATGATCTGGACGTTTTGATATCCATGTGTATCAATTCTCTCTTGTAATAATGAAATTGTCGCATCATTACAACGAATAGCCTTTATGGTCTTCAGATTGGGACAATTGTTTAAGAAGTTGGTATAAACAGTTACTCCGGAAAAATCACAGCCGCTGAAATCTACTTCTTCAAGACTTGTACACCAATGAAGCATTTGATACAAATCAGTTACATTGCTGTGTATTTTGCCACCGAAGTCAACCCGCTTAAGATTAGTATATTCTTGCAAAAAGCCTCTGAATCCTGTCACTGTTGAAATATCAAGATGGCTTATATCGACTGATGTAATTGAGTTTTTTTTGCTATAATCAAGATTCTCGGGTTGATATATATCATTTTGATTGGCTGTTCCCATCAGGATTAGCTGACCAGACTGGCTGTATTCTGCCAATAGAGGGGTACCAAGTGTCCCGGGAACACAATAAATGGCATTGTAAACGGGCAATTCAGCCTCTTGTCCATGAGTGACATCTGCTGTTAATTGTGATCCATCTTTAAGAGTGTAAACAACCTTGTTGTCGCTTACTGACATACTTTCCAATACCTTCCAGTCATCTGCTGTCTTAATGAACGAGACGATGGACGATTCTGATTCCGTCTGGGCATGAATGGCTGTAATGCCAGCCAAAAGGCATACTATAAATGTTAATATCTTCTGTTTCATGTTTGTTTTCTAATTATTAATTCCTTTTAATGCGTAGCACCGAAGTGCGGTTAGTCTCCCCAAATAGAGCCATCTGATGACGTAGGGACATCTTCATCTCCATTATTACCAATACGGAGAGTTTCGCTGCCTGCGAGGAGCTGCATTTTACTTATCTCGTAGATGTGCATCTTCGGATGCACGTATTCTTTCTTCTTCATATCCGTTTTTATTTAATGATTACTTTTGTTGTCTTGTTTCCTCTCTTTACGATGTTCATGCCCTTTTGCAAACCTTGGAGACGATGCCCATTGAGGTCATATATCTCTGCCTCGCCTTCGTCAGCGGCATTAAGCACGTCAATGGCCGTTGTGTCGTCGTCGCCTATCGACAGACTCATCATCCTTACGTTCTGCACGCCGTTGCTTTGCAGATATGCACGGAATGGTCCCACCTTCACGTCTGTCACACCTTCCTTAGGGGTCAAATTGCTCACACGCCAGAACTTGTTGTTGCTGATGATGTAACTGTCCTGCGGTAATGCCCCAGACGCTGTGAAACGGCCAACAAGCGAAAAGCCATTTGCCGAACTGCTTGCTGCGGGGGCTACGGTGATAGCTGCATTGGTGGCATTTAATGAAATGTTGGTACCTTCGGTATTACGACGCACCAAAACGGGAGTGCCGGCTGGGATGTTTCCAGTCACCTCAGTCAGGACTATCTCCGTTTCTTTCACTTCCTTCAACTCATAGAACTTGCATGTGGCATATTGGTCGGATTTTATCTCAAATGGCAGACATAGCGTACCCCATTGGTTGGTCATGGTGCGCCCGTAACTGACAGCATTGGCTGTGTATTCCGCTTCGCACTCATAGCCCTTGGCATCGTCGAGAGTAAGGCTTGCAATAGCGAGATCACCTGTTATGGCAGTTGTCTCCACCTTGTTGCCGTTGATGTTAACCCAACGTTGTGTTCGCCCTTCCGCACAGCCTTCAACCGAACATCCGTCTGCCCAACTCTTGTCTGCACACTGATGATCCGTATTGTTATGCGGCCATTGCGCAACTATTCCCTTTACCTGCCCCAGTGACAGCTCACAGGCTGTGGTCTTGCCAAGTTTCACCTTCCACATCATTCCGTCCTTGGCATAGACAGGTGACAAGGACTGTGGGTATGTTAGTGTCACGTCGTCATTCAGCGTTATACCCAATGCTGGCTCAACTGGCACGACATCGTATGTATATTGCTTATGTTCGCAGCCAGACCTTGTGCATGTTCTGTATTTGTTGCCATTCACCTCGTCTGTAGTCCATTCTTGTCCCGTAAAGTCATGCCCCAAGACTGGCTTATAGTCGTTTTCTGTTGTATTTGTAAAAGTTCCATCATTGTTCCATCCCCAAGCCCCACAAACATCACATTGGACAGAGTGTCCTACCGTTGTACAGGTAGCTTCAGAGGATATTTGTGATGAGCTATGTTGGTGTTTGGTAATCTTAACCTCAACCTTTGCGTGATTACCTGGAACAAAATTAAATGTCATATCATATTCTCCTGAATATAATGTTAGCGTTACAACATTTTTAGTTTCCAATAACAATTCAAATGATGTATTATTATGCTCACCATAGCATCCTAAATCCGTTTTGCCGTTTTCATCACCATTTGCGTACCAAGTAAACGTAAGATTAGTCTCTGTTTTAAATTTGTAATACTTTTTTTTGTTGTCTAAAAGATGTACATTACCAAAATTTTCTACTGTACTACCATAGGTTAATACAAATTCGTTAAATTCTTGAGCTCCCACTTTCGTTGAGATAGAAAAGATGAGGCACAACAGCAATATAGTTTTCTTGATTATGTTCATAATATTACTTTTTATTGAGTTTGAATGTTACTTTATACTGCGTGAAATAGGTTGTTGTTTGTCCATTTTCATCGCCATGATGTTCTCTACCTGTCATGGGAAGATAATAAGCAGAGCCTGTCAAATGGTTGTGCGAGTCACCACCTTTAGGCATCTCTGCAAAGAACTTCCTCAGCTCTGCCAAGTTGTTCTTGATTGAGTCATAAAAATCTTTTTTCGTCATTGTCAATTATTTTGTTGTATTAGTATTTTTGAACAGCACAAACGCACAGAGCCTTCCGCCGGTGCCACTGACTGACACCTGCGGAAGGCTCTGTGTATGATGTTATATATCGCTGACGATGCTATGCCACAACAAGTAACCCTCCCCTAAATCATTATGAGTCAGGCGGTTGACTGCGTCTTCCTCCTTCGCGCCTCGGCAATTCAAACAAGTTTGATTGCTCTCGGTTTGGCGTCGGTTGTATAGGGTAATGTATATGGTTGGCAATGCAGTCATACGTTGCTATTATTAACAAGTTTAATCATGCTTTTCTTTGCAGAAGTGTATAAGATATAATACCTGCTCTGCAAAAATACTCAATTTCTTTCACATAATCATCAAAATCATCAGAAAGTTTTTCAATATTCTGACAATTTAACAAATATACACACCATTCTGCACTATTTCGGGTGCTATGGTTTGTAGATGACCCACATTGGTTTGCAGATGCCGCATTTTGCATCTCGAAACACCTAACATCTGTTAAAAATCACCTCCATTTCCACACTTTTCTTCCAAAAGCCTTGCACAATCCAAATAAATGCTTTACCTTTGCAGTACCAGAACCCGCCAAGCCTCTCAACGATGCTCAAATGAGCGGGTCGTTTTTGTTTTTATAGGTATATGGCAACAAAAATTCCGTTCATAAAAACATACTCCACACCCCAAGAGTTATGGTCCAAGAAACAGGAACCAGTCCTCGTGTTTTAAGAATCCGAAAACTATTTTTCCTTTTCAAAAACTGTAAAACTGTAAAACTGTAAGAATTATAAGTCATGATGTCAATGACCTGTCCCTGTGACATTATCCCTGTGACATCTAAGTTCTGCATTACGGGCAGCAAGACTATCGGCTTGTTCTGACAATCGACGGCTCTGCGCTTTCTGTTCGTTGACCATGTTTCTATTGGATGAACGGAGCGTAGTCGTTGTTGTCGTTGGCTTCGTTCCCTCTTTTTTGCCAAAGATGCCCAAGAAACCTTTTCGTTTTGGCTTTTTGGACTGTTCCTGCACACTTTTCTGCACAATAACCGGAATTTGATTGGCTATCTTCTTGTTAATAGATTGTTGTTCATCCATTAACCGGACTATCTGGAACATCTGTCGTTCCTTATCCTCTAAAAGACTGCGCACACTATCGATGCGCTCTGCTGGATAGGTGGCCTTGAAACGGCAGAGCATACTGTCCATTGCCATACGCCGTGCATGGTAATGCTCGATATCTTTATCGTTCCATTCCAGTATTGTTTCACCCAATAGAGAAAATTTTATCATTTGAATATTGATATTGTTTATTTCTTTTCGGAGCTCGTCTATTTTTTTATTGCCAAGTTCTAATGCTTCTATCTCCTGCCATTCATAGAGGCTATTATATGCCATACATCCGATAAGAATGGAGATAAGTATATATCCCAACTGTATTGCCTTATAGAAATTTCCTGACCGCTCCATTATTTTGATGACATTGATTTTTGGAACATGAATAAAAGTTTATCTTTTTCGTTCATGCGGATATTATCAGAATAATCGCCTTTTGTTATTTGATACCCGCATGGCTTGACCATAAAAACGCCTAAGCCCTTAGTGTATGAACTTACTTCTGAGGCGTAGTCTTTACTTGTATTTAATGGAACTTTCCCTTTAATATGACACCACTCATTATTGCAACTGATGTCTTCAATCTCAGACATCATTTTTTGCAAATCTGTAATAGCTTTGGAACTTGCCGCTTGGGGTATCTGCAACTCAAAATAGAGCATCGGTTCGAGAATGTCCACACCTGACTGTTGCAAGGCCAGCCTGAAGACATAAGGGGTCAGCTGTCTGAAATCAGCAGGTGTACTTACCGGGCTATAATACTCGGCTTGAGTAAAAGTTACTTTCAGATCAGTCACTTCCCATCCATGTAAACCAGATTGGCAAGACATACGAATCCCTTCAAAAACGGCATTTTGAAAAGAATGGTTCAGATAACCATAGGAGATGTCACTTTCGATTTGCAACCCTGTCCCTAACGGCAAGGGTTCAAGCGTCAGCCCTATTGTGGCCCAGTAAGGGTTGGGTGGCACTTCGATCTGAATAATCTTATTGACCTTTTTTACAGGTCGTTCTTTGTAGATAGTCTTGATCTCATCAAAATGGACCTTTACGGAAAATCGTTCTTCCAGCAATGTCTGTATGATTTCCTTTTGTGTCAAACCATATAACGAGATTTCCAATTCATCACTATATGAGTTTATGGAAAAGGACAAAGACGGGTCTTCAATCCACAATGTATTCAGAGCGGATATCACCTTGCTTCTCTCTTCGGACCTGTCTGGCCGGACGGAGGATTTGAGAGCGGGATGCTGATGAGATAACCCTTGAATCAAACAAGGTTTAGTACCTAAATAATCTCCGATTCGAAAATCTTCCATATCTTCTACAATCGCGATATCATTGGCCCCCACTTCATCAACATTTATCTCTCTGCCCTGATAAATAGTCTTTAGATTTTTAATCTTGATGAATTTTTCCGAATCGTTGATTCTTACAATGTCTCGAAGTCTCAGACTTCCGTCAATTATTTTTAGAAAACTTCTTTTATGTCCTTTGGGGTCATGCTCTATCTTATAGAGATAAGCTGAAAGTCTGTTTGAGACTGATTCTGGAGGAAGTATAAAAGAAGAGATGGCGTCCAACAACTCATTGATACCGATATTGAACATTGCTGATCCATGTAGTACCGGATAGACTTTGGCTTTTGCCACAAGATCGATTATCGTATTCCAATAATCAGCCGGTGAAATTTCGCTATCCGCCAAATATCGTTCTAATATATTGTCGTCATGGTTGCATACAAATTCTTTGTATTCTTCCTTTATATATGTTTGGGAGCAAATCGGATAAACCAATCCATCGACAACAGTTTGCATAAACAGGACATCTTGAGACAGATTTGTTTTTATATCCAGATACAAACGCTCTAAATTCACACCGTCACGGTCAATTTTATTGATAAATATAATTGTCGGGATTTGCAGTTTTTGTAAAGTATTGAACAGCAACTTTGTTTGCGCTTGTATGCCTTCCTTTGCGGATAAGATGAGGACTGCTCCATCAAGCATTTTGAATGTCCGCTCCACTTCCGCAATAAAATCCATGTGTCCCGGAGTGTCAATGATATTGCATTTCACTCCATTCCAGATAATAGATGTCGTAGAAGCCCGAACAGTAATTCCTCTACGTTTCTCTATATCCATAGAGTCTGTTATGGTGTCACCATTATCCACACGGCCGCACTTTTCCGTTGCTCCACTGGCAAACAGCAGATTCTCGGTTACGGAAGTTTTTCCTGCATCAATGTGAGCAAGAATTCCTAAATTTATAATATTCATTTGGATTAAGCAATAATATACTACAATAGATGCATTGTCGAAACGCACCTTTTAATACCTCCTCGTAGCATGTGAGAACTACAGGATTACTAACTCGTATTAATATGTATATTATTACTGCCGCATAACGATTACAAAATTACACAAACCTTAATTCCGCAACACTTTGATTTAACTTTATTTATAAGTTCCTGAGCAACAAAAAGTTGCTCAGGATTTTGCCATGTCAGATTTTTCACTTATCTTAGTGTTGCAAATCAAAACAAGCGTAAG
>NZ_NPJC01000038.1:0-96474 GCF_002251405.1 Prevotella sp. P4-98
TTCCCGAAGAGAAACGCGAGGCAGTGACGGAGATAACACTTGACCTGTCTGACTCCATGCACAAGATTGTACGATCTGCTTTTCCGAAAGCCCAACGTGTCATTGACCGCTTTCACATTCAGAAACTTGCCTGTGATGCCGTACAGGAGATGCGCATCGCACATAGATGGGACGCTATTCAAGCAGACACGGACGCCAGGGAAGAGGCCAAATGTTTGGGTGAAGCATACACTCCAATTGTGCTTGCAAACGGTGACACCCACAAGCAGTTGTTGGCTCGCAGCAGATATTTGCTTTTCAAATCTGCCGACAAATGGACAGAAAGTCAGAGACAAAGAGCTGAGGTGCTCTTTGAAACGTATCCTGATCTTAAAGAAGCATATTCGCTTACGCATATTCATTAAGAATGATATTTTCCAAGAATACCGTCAGAGATGCTGCAAGACTCTCGCTTGCACGCTGGTATAACAAAGTGGACGACTCTGGCTTTAAGAGTTTCAATGTTATTGCCGCCACGCTTTACGAGCATTATGATGAAGTCTTGAACTTCTTTGTCAACAGTGCAACTAATGCTTTTGCAGAGTCATTCAATGCTAAAATTAAGGCGTTTAGAGCTGCTTCAAGGGGAGTAACGGATATAAAGTTCTTTCTTTTCAGACTTACAAAGCTATATGCTTAATCCCCCTGGTTTGTCGGGTGCGCCATTAAATGGGAGGGAACTTGCAAAAATAAATAGGAGAGAAACGATGCTTCTCTCCTACTCTATATTGTTGCATGCTATTGCTTATTGCATATCATATACAACCTGCATGAGCTTCTTGCCGATTTCGTCAGCCTCTTCCATGGTTGGGGCTTCACTATACACCCGGATGATAGGCTCGGTATTGGACTTACGCAGATGTACCCATTTGGTGGGGAAATCAATCTTCACACCGTCGATATCGTTAACATGGGCTGTGGCGTCGGCAGAGAACATCTGCTTCACCTTGACGAGGATGGCGTCAACATCGGTATCAGGAGTGAGGTCGATGCGATTCTTGGCTATCTGATAGTCGGGGAACTGAGCACGCAGTTCGCTAACCTTACAGCCTTTCTGGGCAAGAGAGGTAAGGAAGAGGGCTATGCCTACAAGGGCATCACGACCGTAATGACATTCGGGATAGATGACTCCACCGTTTCCTTCGCCACCAATAACAGCATCTACTTCCTTCATCTTGGTAGTCACGTTTACTTCGCCTACGGCTGATGCGTAATAGGTTCCTCCATGACGCTCTGTGACATCGCGCAGGGCACGAGTGGATGACAGGTTGCTGACGGTATTGCCTTTGGTCTTCGACAGGACGTAGTCTGCCACGCTGACGAGCGTGTATTCTTCGCCAAACATACGACCATCTTCACAGATGAAGGCGAGGCGGTCAACATCGGGGTCAACAACAATACCGAGGTCGTATTTACCGGTTTTCATCTCGTCCATGATGCCTTGAAGGTTTTTCTCCAGGGGTTCGGGGTTATGGGCGAAATCACCTGTAGGTTCGCCATTAAGTATGGTGTATTCCACTCCCAGCTCATCAAGGAGTTTAGGGAGAATGATGCCTCCTACGCTATTGATAGTATCGACACATACTTTGAAGCCAGCCTTTTTGATAGCTTCCTGATCTACGAGGTCAAGTCCAAGTACTTCTTCTATGTGCCAACTGTCGGCTTCGTCGCAATTGATATAATGACCGAGGTAATCTACATCGGCATAATCGAAGCACTCACTTTCTGCCGTTGCCAACACTTCAGCGCCATCTGCAGCGGTAAGAAACTCTCCATTGCTGTTGAGCAATTTGAGGGCGTTCCACTGGCGTGGATTATGTGAGGCGGTAATGATGATACCACCATCGGCACCGAGCATGCTTACAGCCAGTTCTGTGGTAGGTGTAGTGGCGAGACCGATATTGACCACATCGAATCCCATACCGATGAGTGTGCCACAAACCACATTATCGACCATTACTCCCGACATGCGAGCGTCACGTCCTACGACGATGGTTGGACGATGGTTGTTGAAATCGGCTTTAGCACCATTATTGCCCTGCTTTTTGATGAACTGGGCATAAGCCGTTGTGAACTTTACAATGTCAAGAGGATTAAGCGTATCGCCTGTGGGACCTCCTATAGTTCCACGGATACCAGAGATAGACTTGATGAGTGTCATGATGTTGGTTTATATTAGTGTGATTTTAATTGTCTCGTTGATAGGTAATGACGTAAAAGGCAGGATAAACAGACTGACTGGCAGTCTGTGTGCCTTGTGAATGGGGTACGATAAGTTTCACCTTAGCAATCTCGTCACCTTCCTGGAGGGGGCGTCCTACGTTGATATAAAGCAAGGGAACAAGCCATCCGGAGGGTACGGAAGATGTGCCGTGGTAGAGTTGCATCATGCCCGAAACGAAGGATGCCTGGAAGGTGCTTCCATTGCGCTGTACGGTCATCTTATCCACATACTGTGACACGTCGATATACTGACCATTCATATAGATGGTTCCTACTATATCGTTGCGGATGAGCATAGAGTCGGTCAGGATATTTGTTTCAGAGAAGCGACAGAGCACGTTGACGGTTTTTCCACTCTCTACCTGCTGTCCGCAGCCTTTACGGATAATCTGCATATAGACGCCACTCTTGTCGAGCAACACATATTGATTTTTCTTAAGATCAGTGGTTTGTCCTTGTTCTTCAAACTGTTTTTCACTAATGACGTTGATAGCCGAATCGACAAGAAATTTGCTGATAGCCTGTCGTTCCTTCTTTTTCAAGTCGCTATAGGTTTCATAGTCGTTACAAGCTGCAAAGAGCGATACGACCATCGCCAGTAGCATCAGATAGGATGTTTTTTTCATTCTTTGTTGTTACTATTGGGTTTATCGGCACAAAATTACGAATTATTCCGCAATTATTGTCACGTTTAGACTACTTTAACTTGTCTTCGTATGCCAAAAAAGCTCTTTCCACCACTTTCACGGCCTCTTCTATGGTGCAATGCAACTTGCCACCTGAGGCATTGAGGTGTCCTCCCCCGTTGAAAAAGTCGGCAGCCATCAAGTTGCATGGGAAATCATCAACCGAGCGAAGGCTTACCATAACGAGATTGGGTTTCTCAGTATCTTCTCGAAGCGAGATAGAAAGTCGTAATCCTTTAATTTGCAATGGCATATTAACAATTCCCTCCGCATCTCCTTTAATGAAGTTGAAGTTTTTTTGGTCTTCACGCGTGAGGGTGTAATAGGCAGCGTGACGCTTAGCATCAACCACGAGGCGATTGCACAACACATGGCCTACAAGGCGCAGGCGCGACTCGCTGTAATTATGATAGACATTACGATAAATCTTATCCTTATTGATGTGCTTGGTCAGGAGTTGGCTGATGATATAAAATGTCTCAGGCGAGTTGGAGTTGAAAGTAAACCCTCCTGTATCTGTCATCATGCCACAATAGACGGCTGTTGCAAAATGGCGTCCGAGCTGTTCAAACAGTCCCAACTGCCAAGCCACACGGAACACAAGTTCGCTGGCAGATGACATATTGGGATGGGACACGCAGACCTGACACGCTATGCTGGGGTTGAGATGATGGTCTATGAGTACACGGGGTGCAGTACATGCCTCCAGGGCGGCTTCCATATCGTCGGTACGAGACAGAGCGTTGAAATCGAGACAGATTACAAGGTCAGCTATTTTCAACACCATATCGACATAATCGCTTCGCTTATCGTAGCGTACTATCTTTTCGGTATTAGGCAACCATTGCAGATAGTCTGGAAACTGGTCAGGTACCACCATTACGGGTTCCTTGCCCATGCACTTGAGAACTTCTGCCATTCCCAATACCGAACCTATGGCGTCACCATCAGGACTGACATGACAGCATAAAACGATGTTGTTGGCATGATGTATAAGGGAGCGCAGTTTACTGCACTCCCCTTCAGTCATAATGTTATTCAGCATCAAAACAATTTGTTAGGATAGACACCTTCATTTACCAGTTTCTTAATTCTCTTCACGGTATCTTCACGGTCGGCTGCGTAGGTCACTCCAAACCACTTAGAGGTGGTGTCTAGTACCTTAACGGTAGCAGTCTTCTCGTTGATGAGTTTGTTGACCATCAATGGAATGAAAAATTCTGCCTTCAGATTTTCTATGTTCTTCGGATCTGAGAGGAATGCTTTAAACTCATCCTGTGAATAGTTGAAATAGTCGGGAGTGAAGCCCCACATGTTCATTGACACAGGAGTATTGTCTGCTACTTCAATCCATTTACCATTTTCATCCTTATAGCGGATGGCTTCTGTTACTGCACCGGCATTTGAACCATCTTCTGCGCAACGTACAATCTCGGTACGTTCAACAACGGTTGTCAGATGTCCTTCTGCATCGGTAGAGCAGAGGCCGCGTGCTACGGTACCATTCTCGCTCAGGGTGTTTCCTACGCGGAATCCAACCATAGCATACTGGTTTTTAGCACCTTCAGGAAGTTCGCTAAGGAACTTTCCGATGACCATAAAGGCGTCGCGATTATAGAAGTCATCGCAGTTGATGACACAGAATGGTTCTTTGATAACATCCTTACCCATCAGTACGGCATGATTGGTACCCCATGGTTTCTGTCGTCCTTCTGGAACGCTAAAGCCTTCGGGTAATGCGTCAAGTGCCTGGAAGCAGAGTTCGCATGGAACCTTATGTTGATACTTAGCAAGAATCTGTGTACGGAACTGCTCTTCAAAGTCTTTTCTGATTACCCATACGATTTTGCCAAATCCGGCTTGTATGGCATCATAGATACTATAGTCCATAATGGTTTCACCATTAGGTCCCAGTCCGTCAAGTTGTTTGAGTCCGCCGTAACGACTTCCCATTCCGGCAGCCAATAAGAATAATGTAGGTTTCATAATTCTGTTAATTCTGATAGATTATATTTTTCTGCAAAGGTACGAATAAGTGAGCGGAATACAAAAAGAAAACGTGTTTTTCTTTTTTTATTCCCGAACGAAAGTACCTTGGTACAAGCGAAAGAAAGAACCAAAGCGCGTTAGCTCTGAGGTTCTTTCTCTTTCACCGTAACTTTAGCTTTTACGGGACGGCTCTCGTTAGCAAGTCTGTTGAGTGCCGTTACATAATAGACATATCGTCCTGGTTCTCCAACAATCTCATGATGACAATCAGCTGTGATGCAAACGATATGTGAGGCATCATCGAGATTGACCGGTTCGCCTTTTGCAAAGCGATATACCACATAGCGTACAGCCTCATTCTGCCATGCCTTACCCTTGGGTGGTGTCCAGAAAAGCACCTGCTGGTTGGCAATACGTAAAGGTTTGAGTTTACGTACCTTTTTAGGAGCCTTATCACACAGATGGGGCATAAGGGGTTGAAGTGCGGGTTTCTTCCAATACACCTGTCGAAGATTGGTGCCATAGTTGCCAACATTATCTACGGCAGCTTTCGCGTACCATAGCACCGTACCTTGTATTCCAGGCAATTCTGCATGATATTTCATCTTGGCAGGCAACTGATTGCGACTGGGTTGTTCCGGGTCAGGAAACTTCACGGTACGCTCCACATCCTCGCCGATAAATAGCGGACGCGCAGCGGCATGATCATTCCACCATTTCACGAGTTCGGCATAATCAGCCGCAGGATGACCAATCTGCCAATACAGCTGTGGAACTGTATAATCAACCCATCCGTTGTCTATCCATTTGATGACATCGGCATAGAGATCATCATAGTTTTGAAGACCGCGTGTACGGCTTCCTTCTGGGTCGTTCGCTTTATTACGATAGATGCCGAAAGGACTCACTCCAAATTTCACCCATGGCTTGACCCGATGGATCGTTGTGTTGAGTTGCTCTATCAACAGGTCAACCTGATAGCGTCGCCAATCACCACGATTGCTGAAGCCTTGGGGATCAGCCTTATACTGTGCGTCATCAGGAATATCCACTCCTGCCACAGGATAAGGATAGAAATAGTCATCGATATGAAGTCCGTCGATATCGTAACGTTTCACGATGTCCTCAACTACTTTACAGATATAATCACGATTCTCCTGAAGAGCAGGATTCATCACCACTAATCCGTCATAGCGAAAGCTCCATTCTGGATGTTTTGTCACGATATGGTTTGAAGCCAACATGTAAGACGACTTAGTCTTGGCACGATATGGGTTGATCCAGGCATGGAGTTCCATGCCCCGCTTATGACATTCATCAATCATCCATTGCAAAGGATCCCAATAAGGCACAGGTGCTTTTCCCTGTACTCCTGTCAGAAAATGACTCCATGGCTCTATGCTGCTTTCGTAGAGTGCATCACATGCTGGACGAACTTGAAATATAATGGCGTTGGCACCATCTTTCTGCAGTTCATCCAGTTGGTAGGCAAGTGTTTTCTGCATCTGTTGCGTTCCCATGCCTTGAAACTGTCCGTTGACACATTGAATCCATGCGCCACGGAATTCACGTTTTACAGACTGTGCCGACAGTCCTAAAAACATCAGCATACACATGATGCCGAGGAGGATAATGTTTTTTCTCATATTGCTCATTGTGCAGTATCCTTAAAGAAATCTTTTTTCTGACTACGCGCTTCGTCGAGCGAAAGCAGTTGTTGCTGTTGTTGTTGATAATCGTCGCGCAGGTGTTGGTAACGCTCGTCAAGTCCGTTGACGATCTGAGTCTTTTCGGTTTCGCTCATCAAGCGGGCAGCAACGGTTGCGTTTTGCGAAGCATCCTTCATCCACACCACAGGGCCTCCATAGACGGGTGCAATCTTCAATGCCACATGGAGTTCGCTCGTTGTGGCTCCACCTATCATGATCGGGATATGAAGTCCTGCACGTTGCATTTCACGCGCCACGTTGACCATCTCTTCCAGACTGGGTGTTATCAGTCCTGAGAGTCCTATCATATCTACGCCCTCTTCTATGGCTTTCGCCACAATCTGTTCGGCAGGAACCATGACACCCATATCTACAATATCATAACCATTACAAGCCATGACGACCGCTACGATATTCTTACCAATATCATGAACGTCGCCTTTGACCGTAGCTAACAATACTTTTCCTGCCTTACGGTCGCTATCGCCCTTCTGTTGTTCGATATAGGGTTGTAGAATCTGCACAGCCTGTTTCATGGTTCGTGCAGTTTTTACCACCTGTGGCAGAAACATCTTGCCTTGTCCGAAGAGTCGTCCCACCTCATTCATACCCGCCATTAGCGGTCCTTCGATGATCTCTACCGCACGTGCGTACTGTTGCAGTGCTTCTTCCAGATCAGAGGCAAGATAGTCGCCCACACCTTTTATCAACGCCTGTTGCAACCTACTTTCCACATTCCCTTCACGCCATTGTTCTTTGCGTTGGTTTGTTGCGGCATCAGCAGGTGTCTGTGCTTTGAGGGTCTGTTGTTGTTCCAAGAGTTTGTTTGCCAACTGCGTGAGTTCATCGGCAGCTCCTGCATGACGATTAAGAATCACATCCTCAATAACCTTCAGTTCATCGGCAGGAATATCGGAATAGAGCACTTTCGTGGCAGGATTGACAATACCGAAATCCATTCCCCGTTGAATGGCATGATAGAGGAATACCGCATGCATGGCTTCGCGGATGTAATTATTTCCACGGAAGGAGAAAGAGAGATTGCTGACACCCCCGCTCACATGGGCACCAGGAAGGTTTTTCCTGATCCATTCGGCAGCACGGATGAAGTCGAGCGCATAACTGTCATGTTCTTCCATACCTGTTGCCACAGCCAGAATATTAGGGTCGAAGATTATATCGAGTGGATTAAATCCAACACGTTCTGTAAGAATACGATATGACCGCTCTGCAATCTCAATACGTCGCTCAAAACTGGTCGCTTGACCTTGTTCATCGAAGCACATCACCACAACTGCCGCCCCATAGCGTTTGACGTCCTGTGCATGGCGTATAAACACCTCTTCTCCTTCTTTCAGCGAAATGGAGTTGACGATGGATTTACCCTGTACACATTGCAGTCCGGCAGTAATCACCTGCCAATCTGAAGAGTCGATCATCACAGGAACTGCAGCAATATCGGGCTCTGACGCAATGCGATTGAGGAAATTGACCATTTCGCTCTTCGCATCAAGCAGTCCATCGTCCATATTGACG
Source organism: Prevotella sp. P4-98 (assembly GCF_002251405.1). Taxonomy (NCBI): domain Bacteria; kingdom Pseudomonadati; phylum Bacteroidota; class Bacteroidia; order Bacteroidales; family Prevotellaceae; genus Prevotella; species Prevotella sp. P4-98. The sequence continues at coordinate 8,183 of NZ_NPJC01000038.1, forward strand.
TCAATGACCAAGGCCCCATCCTCCACTTGTTTGCGGGCAATGGCAACAGCCTCATCGTATTGTTTCTCTTTGATGAGTCGCAAGAACTTACGCGATCCTGCCACATTACACCGTTCACCAACGTTGACAAAATGGACCTCTGGAGTCACCTCCAGCAATTCAAGTCCACTCAGTTGCATATAGGGAGACGCTTCAGCCGGACGATGCGGTGTCTTTCCAGCAACAAGCGGGAGGTATTCGGCAATGAAGTGTTCGTCAGTACCGCAGCATCCGCCGATGATATTGACAAGTCCCTCGTCAATCATAGCGCCAATCTTCGGAGCCATGGACTCAGGAGTCTCATCATAGAGTCCCATTGAGTTGGGGAGTCCTGCATTGGGATAGGCACTAATATAATAAGGAGCACGTCGTGCCAGTTGGCGAAGGAATCCTATCATCTGGTCTGCACCGAAAGAGCAGTTGAGACCTACCGAAAAGATAGGGTAACTGCTGATGCTGGCAAGGAAAGCCTCAAGTGTTTGTCCGCTGAGCGTTCGTCCTGCAAGGTCGCTCACGGTAGCGCTAACCATGATAGGCAGTTCGATATTGCGTTGTGTCATTACCGCCATGGCAGCATCTATAGCCACTTTAGCGTTCAGCGTATCAAATACCGTTTCGATGAGAATAGCATCCACCCCACCCTCAACAAGTGCGTCCATCTGCTCTACGTAGGCATCATAGAGTTGGGGGTAAGTCAATTCGCGGGCGGCAGGATTACTGACATCGGGAGACATTGAGCAGGTTTTATTGGTAGGTCCCACACTACCAGCCACGAATCGTGGTTTATCGGGTGTGGAAAATTCGTCTGCCATACGTCGGGCGATACGAGCACCGGCAAGGGCCATTTCGTGACAACGGTCTTCCATGTGGTAGTCCGCCTGCGAAATACGTTGTGCATTGAAAGTATTTGTCGTGATGATATCAGCCCCTGCAATAAGATATTTTTTGTGAATATCCTCTATCACATCAGGACGTGTCAGACAGAGGATATCGTTATTCCCACGCATCTGTCCACGTTGGTTGGTATAGATATTTCCACGAAAGTCCTGTTCAGTAAGTTCATACTTCTGAATCATCGTTCCCATAGCTCCATCAAGCACAAGGATGCGTTGTTTGGCAATTTCTTTGAGTGTTGTCATTTAGTAGTGTTTCATTGCACGGTCCATTTCCCTGCGGTCTTCTTTCTCTTTGAGGGTCTGACGCTTGTCAAACTCCTTTTTACCCTTACAGAGTGCAATATCCATCTTAGCGCGTCCGTGTTCATCAATAAACACGAGAAGCGGCACGATAGTATAACCCGTCTGTTTGGTGGCAGACTGCAATTTCTGTATCTCACGTTTGGTAAGCAGGAGTTTGCGGTCTCGTTTCATCTCATGGTTGTTGTATGAACCATAGAAATAGGGTGACACATTCATGCCCTTGACCCATATTTCTCCATTATGTATAAAGCAATAGGTATCTACCAGACTCGCTTTACCAAGTCTGATAGACTTTATTTCTGTACCTGTCAGTACGATTCCTGCGGTATATGTTTCAATAAAGAAGTATTCGAACGAAGCCTTCTTGTTTCTTATCTGCACAGGACTTTTCTTACGTATTTTCTCGTCGTCCTTATTCATAGCAATCTTCTCATTCGTTTGTCACAACGACAAAATGATCGATGTGTTGGTCTATATATGTTGCAATTTGTGAGGTCCACTCTTCTTCCTTTTCTACAAAAGTATCGTCAAGGTCATCAAACTCCGGCATTTGCTCAAAAAGTGCCATAAACTCCTCTTCACTGCACTCCCGCTCAATGGTAACATGATATTTCTCATAGAGCGTATGTGCATCATATATGAGTTTGGAGAGGTCACGAAGTCCCCACTGTTTGATGGCCTTGGCAAATGGATTTATGAAGATAAAAGGTCCGTAACCATTGTGGATGAGCTGTACAAAACCACCGTCCATTACCTCTTCATGGAGTGCATTCCACGCCAACAGGGTTATTTGGTCTGCATTGAGCATGCCCATATTATCTGCTGTAAGCTGTCCTCCTATGGCTTGGTGTATGGCGTTGACGAAAGCATCGACGAAGGCATCCATACCTTCTTCGGCAGCCTGTCTCAGCGTCAGGTCTTGTATTTTAACTTCGTTTGACATAGATATTTTGTTTGATGTATAGTTATGGATTATATCAGTTATCTTGATAGGCCTCTTCTCCTATCTGCTCACGTGCACCGATAGTGAGTTTGCGTAAGTCGTAATAAGAACCGTTGTAGATATTGAAATCAACATCCCCTTTGATGCCCGGCAAACGTCCCACATCGGTATGTTGCCAGAACTTCCAGTTACCTTGATACTCCACCTTGTCCACATAATAGTGAGCAATCCAATAGGGATATTGGTCGAAGACGGGGTCGCTGAGGTAACGCATCTTAAATTTATAATAAGTATAGATGATGGGCTTCACACCATATTGGTGTTCTACCAGCTGCAACCAGAGTAGAATGCTCTCCTTAAACTCTTGGTCGGTTTGAGTGTTTGGTTTCTTCTCTACGTCTAATACCGGTGGCAAATCGCCATTCTCCAGTTTCACTTCGCTGATAAAATGCTCGGCTTGGTCTTTTGCCGATGACCGAACACTATAGAAATGATAGGCGCCTCGTGTAAAGCCGTGTTCTCGAGCCTGTTCGAAATTATCATGAAAGTTTTCGTCTATCAGACTGGCACCTTCTGTGGCTTTGATCATAACGAACCGGATGGGGTATTTATCTATCATTCCATTGTCACGAAGTTCGTCCCAGTCAATCTCTCCCTGATGATGAGAGATGTCGATACCGTGAATTTCATAACCTTCAGGGTAATTGACGTCACCATAGAGTGCACGCCATCGGAAGCCGAAGGGTCCAACAAAGATATAGTAGAAAAACCAAATATACGCCGCTACAAGTAAGAATCCGCCTAACCACCAGGACCATCCTGGAAGACGACGTAACAAACGCACAAAGAGCCCTGGCCGCTTGCGGCGGACAGGACTCGATATGCGTCTTTTATGTTGCTTTCTACGTGAAGTCGGCATAAATCAGATTAAGCCTGCTCCAAAGCCAGTGTTCTGGTTGTCTGATCACATACTTCTGATGGACCCCAGTACTGGATTGGGCCGGGATAAACATAAGCAGTCTCTTTAGCCCACTGCGCTCTATGAGCGGCAAAGAACTTGAATGGTGCACCATCAAGCTCTACAAGAGCCTTGCGGATAACGGGCTTGTTCTTACCATTACGACGCTCAATGTTCATCATCATAGTGATGGGCACACCACCGGCAATCCATTGTTCTGCAGGTGCTGTTGTGTTCTTGATGATTGACATATAACCAGTCTTGCCATTAGCAATCAGGCGTGAAGCGTTGAAACCGAGTGAATAGCAATAGTCTGCATCATAGTTTGATGGAGCAGCGCAACGGCCTTCGTAACCAAAGAAGTGATGCTGTGCAGCAAACTTACCATTGTACTTACCCTCTTTCGCCCAAAGATCAAGTTTAGCCTCAACCATGCAAGAGAGGAGCTTCTCTGTCTCGATCAATGACACCTGAACGTTTCCATGAGGGTCGCGGTCGAGACAAAGCTGACGAGCCACGTCTGCAGGAAGTGATTCGAGTACTGCGAGGTTGTCCTTGGCAATAGCGTTCTTTACGAAAGAAATCTGTTCTTCTGCATTAGCAAATACGCGAGGCTCACCTGTTGCAGGATCAGTCAGTACTTCGTTCAGTTCGGCAATCAGTTTCTTGATAGCAGGAATGAACTCGATAAGTCCTTCTGGAATAAGTACGGTACCGAAGTTATTACCTTCGTTGGCACGGACTACCACTGCATTTGCGATGTAGGTTACAACATCGTCAAGTGACATTTCCTTAGCCTCTACCTCTTCTGAAATCAGACAGAGATTTGGCTGGGTCTGAAGTGCACATTCCAAAGCGATGTGTGAAGCAGAACGACCCATCAGTTTGATGAAGTGCCAATATTTGCGGGCTGAGTTACAGTCACGCTCAATATTACCAATGAGTTCACTATAGGTCTTACAAGCGGTATCAAAACCAAACGAGGTCTCAATCTGAGCGTTCTTCAAGTCACCGTCAATAGTCTTAGGACAACCAATTACCTGTACGCCGTATTTCTTTGCAGCATAATACTCTGCAAGAACACAGGCATTTGTATTAGAGTCGTCACCGCCAATGATAACCAAAGCCTTGATGCCAAGCTCACGAAGGATTTCAATACCCTTCTCGAACTGATCTTCCTTTTCCAATTTGGTACGTCCAGAACCGATAATATCGAAACCACCGGTATTACGGTAGTTGTCCATGATCTCGGCTGTTATTTCCATATAATTATGGTCAACCAAACCGCCAGGACCAAGAATAAATCCATACAGTTTATTTGCTGGGTTAAGAGACTTAACACCGTCAAAAAGACCAGAAATAACATTGTGTCCGCCAGGAGCCTGACCACCAGAAAGGATAACACCTACGTTAAATGCAGGCAGCTGTGTGGCTTCACCTGGTTCAAAGGTAATTACAGGCATTCCATAAGTGTTAGGGAACAATGCCTTGATCTCATCCTGATTTCCTACTGATTGTGTTGGTTCACCCTCTACAGCTTTTACAGCTCCCTGAAGAGCCTTGGGTAATTTGGGCTGATAAGCAGCTCTTGCAATTTGCAATGCACTTTTTTCCATAAGTTGATTTTATTTACTTTTTGAATAATGAACTCTTTTTTGGGTTACAAAAGTAGTCATTTTCTTCAAAAAATAAGAATTAAAATGGCAAAAAACACATTTTTAATATTTTTTTAAACGATAAAGATTGTAAATTAGAATATTATCTGTATCTTTGAACAAAAATTAAAATAAATCACAAAAAAACAAAGGAGGAATATTATGGCAAACAAAAGAGCACTAAAAAAGAACGTCAATCTGATCTGTGATGAACTTTACATCGATTTTATTGCCGCTTCACTTTATGGCAATACCCATGACGATAAAATTTTAGCAAATATTCTAGAGACAATAGACAAGATGCAAAGCAATACGCTCAGCCGCATTTCTCATCCGGAACCAGGCATGAGCAAAGGCAAATATTTCAAAGACCTCAAAATACAATTCAAGACTTCTGTCCTTGAAATAGCAGATCAAATCAGCAATCTCTAAATAATGAATATGTGGAAATCATTCTGTAACTGGCTGTTATATAAACGTATGGGGTGGACTGTAGATGTCACAGAACCCCACCCCGACAAATACATCATTTGCTTAGCTCCACACACCAGCAACTGGGACTTTCTTATTGGACAACTGTATGCTGGAGCAAATAGCATCAGCAGTAACTTTCTCATGAAGAAAGAATGGTTCTTCTGGCCTCTGGGACCTATTTTCCGACGTATGGGAGGCATCCTGTGTGGCGTTCAAAACACACAAGCATGACCGATAACTTGGCAGAATATGCCAAGCAGTCAAAATGTTTTCATCTCACCATTACACCAGAGGGAACACGATCGCCCAATCCAGAGTGGAAGAAAGGCTTTTATTATATTGCTTTGAAAGCAGGAATACCTATTCTGCTTTATGGAGTAGATTACAAGAAACGACGCATCCAGTGCACCAAGACCATTATTCCTAATGGCAATATTGACGACCAGATGCATGAAATAAAAATATATTTCAAAGATTTCCAAGGTAAGAAACCTGAGAATTTCTGTTTAGGAGACATCTGATGAAAAAACTGACGCTGATACTATTGCTGGTTTGTATGCTGCCAAAAGGGACATATGGACAGACTACAGACGATGCACTATTACGTAATCGCTTAGAATCATATTTTTCTCACTACAAACCCATTGGCGCGCAGTTCTTACGGCGCGCCCATCTGTCTGCATGCGAAATTGATACTACTGAGAGAAACATCACGATACTGGCCAATGAGACGTTTGCCGAACAGGCATTCACGCCGCAGTCGGTAGAACGTATCGAACAGGAAGTACGAAAACTGTTGGTTGGACAGTATGCGGACTACAGTTTCTCGATACTTACCCACAACAGAGATATTCACGAACTCATCCCCAACCGACTACGCGAAAAACCGGATAAGAAACGCCAATGGAACAATATCGACTACCATGGAGCACCATGGGTCAGAAACGTTTCCTCACCTATTAGTATCCGACATGGTCTGGATGGACGTCATGTGGCATTATGGGCAAGCCATGGCTATTATTACAACATTGCCAAAGAAGAATGGGAATGGCAACGTCCACGCCTTTTCGCCACAAGCGAGGACTTATATACGCAAACCATCGTAGTGCCCTACCTCATTCCTATGTTGGAAAATGCAGGAGCCATTGTGTTTACCCCGCGCGAAAGAGTATGGCAGAAAGAAGAAATCATCGTGGATAACGACGGTTCGAAGCGCAACTATATCGAAGCGACTGCCAGCAACAAATGGAAAAACACCCCCAACAGCGGATTTGCTTTCCACCAGGGGCCTTATGTAGATGGGGAGAATCCCTTTCAGGCGGGTACAGCACGCATGGTGAAGACGACGGGCAGCAAAACCCGCTATTCCCTTGTCAGTTATCAGCCCGAATTTCCCCGTACTGGAAAATATGCCGTTTATGTCAGCTATCAAACATTACCCAACAGTATTGACGATGCTCACTATACCGTATGGCACCGAGGAGAAAGAACTGAATTTCGTATCAACCAACGCATGGGCGGAGGAACATGGGTCTATCTCGGAACATTCGAATTTGACAAAGGGTATAGTGAATTCAACCGGATAACCCTCACCAACCACAGCAGCAAGAACGGCGTGATTACAACCGATGCTGTCAGGTTTGGCGGAGGAATGGGCAATATTCAACGGGGAGATCGGGTCAGCGGAATGCCTCGGGCTTTGGAAGGCGCACGCTATTATGCCCAATGGGCAGGAATGCCATACAGCGTCTATAGTTCAAAAAACGGACAGGATGACTATGGCGACGATATCAACGCCAGATCCAACATGGTCAACTATCTGGGGGGCGGTTCACCATTCATGCCCGATAGTGCCGGACTCCATGTACCCATAGAACTCTCATTGGCTGTCCATTCCGATGCAGGACTCCGTCGCGACGGACGAAGTCTGATAGGCACACTATCAATCTGTACTACCGATTTCAACGAAGGACTGCTGGGAAGCAAAGTGTCCCGACTGGCTTCGCGTGATTATGCCGATGCCCTTTTGGATGGTATTGTTACTGACATGCGGTATAAGTATGGAAAATGGAACCGTCGTGAAATATACGACCGCAACTACTCTGAAACCCGTCAACCCGAAGTGCCGAGTGCTATCATCGAAACGCTCTCTCACCAGAATTTTGCGGATATGCGCTATGCCCTCGACCCCAATTTCCGCTTCACGCTGGCACGTTCACTCTACAAGACTACGTTGCGCTTCATGAGTGAAATGCACAATAAAGAATATGTCGTCACCCCATTGGCTCCTACCAATTTCCGCATCAGCCTTGACAACAAAGGTATGGCGCGTCTGGAATGGGACGGTGTGGATGATCCACAGGAGAAGACAGCCTCGCCCTCTGGATACATTATATATAAAGGTATAGAAGGCATGGATTTCGACAATGGTACCGTGGTCCGCAGCAGAAACAATTACGAGGTCCGACTGGAACCCGGATTGCTTTACCACTTCAAAGTGGCTGCCTTCAACGATGGCGGCAAGAGTTTCACAACAGAGACTCTTTCAGCTGTCTATCAGCCTGAAGCAAAGGGAAACATTCTCATCATCAACGGATTCAACCGACTGTCTTCACCTGCCGTGAGATTCTCTGACACCGAACAGGGTTTCGACCTGGACGAAGACCCTGGAGTAACAAGAGGTTGCATGCCTGGATGGATGGGACGCCAGTTGAATTTCGACAATAACAGCAGGAGCTTTGGCGACAGCGGAGACGAGATGGCTGGGACTTTCTTGGCTGGTAACGACTTCAACTATGTTTCAACTCATGCCAAGGCGATTGTTGCGGCAGGAAAATACAATATCGTCAGCGCTTCGGTAAAAGCCGTGGAAAGCAAACAGTTGCCGTTGGAGCAATTCGACATGATAGACCTGCTATTAGGACTGGAGCGTGACGATGCACACAGTTTGGTATATTATAAAACCATGAAGCCCGCCCTGCAACATCTGTTGCGCCAGTACGCCAACCAGGGCGGTTCTCTACTGGTGAGCGGCGCCTACGTCGGTTCTGATATGAAATCAGACGAAGACAAGAACATGCTCGCAGAGGTATTGAAATGTCAAAGTGCCTCGCCTTACAAGGCTGCCAACGACAGCATCACGGGCATGGGAACCACCTTCGATTTTTACCATCAGATGAACGAAGAGCATTATGCGGCAACGGCAGCAGACGTGATAAACCCCGTAGGGAAATCCTTTGCCGCCATGCGCTATGCAGACGGTCAAACGGCAGCTGTTGCCTATCAAGGCAACGACTATCGCGCCTTGACCATGGGATTCCCCTTCGAATGCATCAAAAGCGATAAAAAGCGCAATACACTCATGCGTGGCATGATCAATTTCCTGATCAACAGACAGTAATAACTCAAAACAAAACAATATTAACTCAAAAAATCAACAATCTATGTACAGAATCCAGAGCAACCCCACAGGAACCCGCAGTATAGAAGTCAGCGGGCAACACCTTGCAACAATCGAGAAGTATCAACTCTTCCGCGATCTTATTGACTCCAATGGGTATATTGACGAACAGGTCTTAGACAAACTCAAACTCAACATTCGCGCCCTGCTCGAATCTGAAGCCACAGCAGACAAGGCACTTCTTGACCTTTGCCTCGACGTCATCTACCATCATAACATGAAAGCTTTCGGCTTGCAACAGCTCATTCTGCTGTTCATCAACTGGAAGAACCAAAACGAAGATCCTATCGGAGTGGACGCTGACGTCATACAGGGCACTCCCCTCAACTAAAATACATATACATTGGCAAACAGCAAATATCAACTGACAGACTTTCTTCCTACTACGAAGAAAGAAATAGAACTACGCGGCTGGACAGAACTCGACGTTATTCTGTTCAGCGGAGACGCTTATGTAGATCACCCGTCGTTTGGCGCAGCAGTCATCGGACGCATACTGGAAGCCGCCGGCTATAAAGTGGCTATCGTACCACAGCCCGACTGGCATGGTGACTATCGTGACTTTAAGAAACTGGGACGACCACGCCTGTTTTTCGGCATCTCACCGGGATGTATGGATTCCATGGTCAATAAATATACAGCCAACAGACGGTTGCGTTCCGAAGATGCATACACCCCTGACGGGCGACATGATATGCGTCCTGAATATCCAACGGTGGTCTATAGTAATATTCTCCGTCAGCTCTACCCCGATGTCCCTATCGTACTTGGAGGCATCGAGGCTTCTTTGCGACGCCTCACTCACTACGACTATTGGCAAGACCGATTAAGGCCGTGCCTGCTTTGTGACGCACCGGCTGATATCATCTCATACGGTATGGGAGAGAAAACCATTCTTGAAATTGCCCGTTGCTTAAACGATGGACTGCCCCTATCTTCGCTTCACGAATTGCCCCAGGTCGTCTATCTTGCCCGTCGCAACGAAATTGTCGATGGCATCAGCGATCATGATATCGTGCTCCATAGCCACGAAGACTGTCTTAGAGACAAGCGGAAACAAGCCGAGAATTTCCGGCACATCGAAGAACAGTCGAATATGATGCACGCCCAACGCCTCATTCAAGCCGTCGGCGACAAATATGCTGTTGTCAATCCGCCCTATCCGCCCATGACAACCGAAGAACTGGATGCCTCGTTTGATCTGCCCTACACGCGCCAACCGCATCCGAAATACAAAGACAAGCGGATTCCGGCGTATGAGATGATCAAATACTCCGTCAACATCCATCGAGGATGCTTCGGAGGATGCGCTTTCTGCACCATCTCTGCCCATCAGGGAAAATTCATTGCCTGTCGCTCCAAACAGAGCATCTTGCGCGAGGTTAAACAGGTCATGGGGATGCCTGGCTTCAAGGGTTACATCTCAGACCTTGGCGGACCTTCTGCCAATATGTATGGCATGCGAGGACGCAATCTGAATGCGTGCGAGAAGTGCAAACGACCCAGTTGCATCCACCCGCAGATTTGTCCCAATCTCAATACCGACCATACTGCCCTGCTGGATATCTACCGTAGCGTCGATGCTATTCCCGGCATCAAGAAGAGTTTCATCGGCAGCGGTGTGCGCTACGACCTCATTCTGCATCATAGCAAAGACGAAGAAAGCAACAAGGCTGCCATGGAGTATGCCCGCGAACTCATCACCAAACATGTCAGCGGACGACTGAAGGTGGCTCCAGAACACACCAGCGACAACGTATTGCAGCTGATGCGCAAACCGCCATTCAGACAGTTTGACGATTTCAAGCACATCTTCGACCGCATCAATCGCGAGGCACACCTCAACCAACAGATCATCCCCTATTTCATCTCCAGCCATCCAGGCTGCAGAGAAGAGGACATGGCGCAACTGGCTGTGCTCACCAAACGCCTCGATTTCCAGTTGGAGCAAGTGCAAGACTTCACACCCACCCCCATGACCGTTTCTACCGAGACATGGTACACAGGCTACGACCCTTACACCCTCCAGGAGGTGTATAGTGCCCATAGCCAGAAGGAGAAACTTGCCCAACGCCAATATTTCTTCTGGTACAAACCAGAGGAACGCAAATCCATAGAACAGAGTCTGCGACGCATCGGGCGTTCCGATCTGATTAGAGAACTATGCCCAGGGTCTGGCGGAAACACATACCGCCAACAGCCGACAGGAATGCCTCACTATAAGAAATACAACAATGAAAATCATCGAACAGAAAATACAGGGAAAGGATCCGGAAAAGAAATGCGAGGACGGAATCGTCGTAACAGATGATTTCATCGCAGTCATTGATGGGTCAACAGCCAAGACCAACTACCGGCACAGCCGGTTTCGTTCCAACGGGCGACAGGCCATGCGGTTGACCGGCAAATACATCAAGAAAATGCCCAAGGGAATTGATTGCCATCAGTTTCTGATAGGGGTGACCAACTATATCCGTAGAGAGTATAAGAAATCGGAAACAGAACACCTCCTCCTGCATCCGGAAGATCGCCTCACCTGTTCTGCCATCATCTATAGTCGCCTTCAACGGCAATTATGGCTGGTGGGCGACTGCCAATGCTTGATAGACGGCGAACTGATAGACAATCCGAAACCCGAAGAGGCTGTTCATGCCGCCAAACGGTCTGAATATGCCAAAAAGCTGTTGAGTCAGGGCACTACCGTAGATCAACTGCTCACCAAGGACGCCAGTCGCGAATATATTATGGCTGATATGGTGGAGAGCATGAAACAACAGAACGTCAGTTATGCCGTGATAGACGGTTTTCGCATTGCCGAACAGTTTGTGAAGGTCATCACCCTCGATTTCCAACCTCACCATATCGTCATGGCAAGCGATGGCTACCCCTTCCTGCGTGAGACACTCGACGAGAGCGAACGGCTGCTCCGTCAACAGCAGGAGAACGACCCACTCAATATCGACACGTTCTTAGCCTGCAAGGCATTCCTCAACGGCCAGGATTCATTCGACGACAGGAGTTACATCCGCTTCGAAATCTGATTCCATCGTTCCAGAAACAATGGCAGGCTAATCATCAGAAATCCACGGAGTGTTTAGGTTAGAGGTTAAAGGTTAGAGGTTAAAGGTTATAGGTTAGAGGTTAAAGGTTAGAGGTTAAAGGTTAGAGGTTAAAGGTTAAAGGTTAAAGGTTAAAGGTTAAAGGTTAAAGGTTAAAGGTTAAAGGTTAGAGATTCTATTTGAAGATTATTTTTAAGATTTTAGTTAAGATTTCGAGCATCTCCGATGCGATCCATAACAAAACCTTTCCCAAAAGCGAGGTATTCGAGCGCATTTTCAATCGAGATTTTCGTTAATGATTTTGTTTCCGTCTAATTCCGTCTAAATTCCGATGATATATTTCTTGCCGTAGGCAACTAAAAAAATCCACGGACCACACGGAGAACACAGAGAAAGATTTTCGTAGGATGATAAAGACCACTCCCTCAGACCTCAGACCTCAGACCTCAGACCTCATCATTCGTTTTTCAGCTTGGGTAGTGATAAATGATACTTCACCGCCATGAAACGTATCAGACAGGTTGTGGCAAACGAGACGATGACAGTCACCTCAATAGGAACATTCAAGACCACCAGTCCCCAATACGCAAGACCGCCGGCAACGGCAGCAATGGCATAGATCTCCTTGCGGAAAATCACAGGTTCGTTGTTGAGAAGCACATCACGGATCACTCCTCCAGCCGCCCCTGTAATACATCCCATGATGATGGCGACCCAAAACGGCTGTCCAAAGACGATAGACTTCTGAATACCGGCAATATTAAAGAGAGCCAGACCCAGTGTGTCAAAAGCAAACCATGCGTTGCTCAACCTTTTAAGGTGTCGGGCAAAGACAATCACAAACAATAACGCCATTGCCGTACATTCCATATAAATAGGATTGGTCATCCAGAAAGGAGTAGTTCCCAACATCACGTCACGTATCGTACCGCCGCCGATAGCCACCGCAATTCCGCAAACGTAGCCGCCAAACCAGTCAAATCTTTTGGATGCAGCATGCCGAATACCAGATATCGCAAAGGCAAATGTTCCGAGAAACTCAATAATCTGCTGCACCAGGATATCATATTCCATATTCATTGTTTATACCTTTCCCCCCAATAGTTAACCATTCTTTCATAGAGTTTTTCTTCTGCCGGCGAGTGTTGCCCATGCCATATCCGTTCGTCAACAAGAGCATCAGGCATATATTGCTGTGGTGTGAAATGACCGGGATAGTCATGCGGGTAGAGATAACCGTCATGATAGCCCAACTGCTTCATGAGTTGCGTAGGCGCATTGCGAATAGGAAGCGGAACAGGCTGGTTGCCAGTCCGTCTGACAAGTTCCAAGGCAGCATCAATACCCAGATAGGCAGAGTTGCTTTTCGGACTCGTTGCCAGATACACAGTAGCTTCTGCAAGCGGAATGCGCCCTTCGGGCCATCCAATCTTCTGCACCGCATCAAAGGCTGCATTAGCCAGCAATAACGCATTAGGATTGGCCAATCCGATATCTTCTGAAGCTGAAATCACCAAACGGCGTGCTATGAATTTAGGATCTTCCCCACCCTCTATCATCCTCGCCAACCAATAGAGTGCCGCATCGGGATCAGACCCACGGATACTCTTGATGAAAGCAGAGATAATATCGTAGTGCATCTCACCATCCTTGTCGTAAGCCAGCGGATTCTGTTGCAAGCGCTCAGCCACCATTTTGTCGTCAATAACAATAGGCTTACTCTTGTCCGATGCTTCTATCACCAGTTCCAAGATATTGAGAAGCTTACGCGCATCGCCACCGCTGAACCGCAACAAGGCATCCGTCTCTTGCAGCGTAATATCCATCTCTTTCAGATAGACATCCTTCGTGATGGCCCTGTCGAGCAACTGCAACAAATCATCTTTTTCCAATGATTTCAGCACATAGAGTTGACAGCGGGAAAGTAGAGGTCGTATCACTTCAAACGAAGGATTTTCGGTAGTAGCACCAATAAGCGTCACCACACCTTTCTCGACAGCCCCCAACAGAGAATCCTGTTGCGACTTAGAGAAGCGATGAATCTCGTCGATAAACAATATCGGTGATGCCTCGTTGAAGAAGCGCCCTTTCTGTGCACGTTCTATCACATCCCTTACATCCTTTACCCCACTCGTCACGGCAGAGAGCGTATAGAATGGAGTTTCAAGCCGATGTGCTATGATCTGCGCCAAGGTAGTCTTGCCGACTCCCGGTGGTCCCCACAATATAAACGAGGAAATCCGCCCAGCGTCTATCATCTTGCGCAAGACAGCCCCTTGTCCAACAAGGTGCTGCTGTCCTATATAGTCATCGAGCGTCCTTGGACGCAAGCGTTCTGCCAATGGTTCTGCCATAGATTCTTATCAATTTTGATACAAAGGTACTCTTTTTTTTTATAATACCATCGTTTTCTGTAAGTCAAATGAGCACAACCGAATTTTATTCGGATTTTGCCATGACGAGAAAACGAAGAACGAAGTTCATGGTTTTCGTTAAGTCAAATGAGCACAACCGAATTTTATTCGGATTTTGCCATGACGAGAAAACGAAGAACGAAGTTCATGGTTTTCCAAAAGATTTTTTTTCAAGACTCTTTATCATCATCGGATCCTAACGGAACTTAAACAGATTTCTTGCGAAGCAACCCCCATAAGAATCCACGGAACACACGGAGAACACGGAAAGATTATAGTTAAAGATTCTTGTAAAGATTATAGTTAAGATGTCGAGCCGTAGGCGATCCATAATAAAATTCCTCCCAGAAGCGAGGAACTCGAGCGCATTTTCAGTTGAGATTTATATTAAAGATTTTACAAGGGAGATAATCTGCGAATCCCTAAAATATTTCTTGCGAAGCAACATCTTAAAAAAGATTTCCTCCAAAGATTTCTTGCGAAGCAACTAAAAAACATTCCGTATAAATTCCGTATAAATTCCGATGATCCGATGATTGATTTCTGGCCAAAGGCCATATTTTCTCTAAGATTTCCTCCAAAGATTTCTAGCCTTCAGGCTACCCCAAAAAATACCGTTTCCCAAAACTGTTATCTGTTATCTGTTATTTGTAACGCAAAAAATTCATTTTGGGAAACTGTCAACTGTCAAACTGTAACGTCTGGTGTGAATTAGCGTTGTCCAAGAAACAGGAACCAGTCCTCGCGAAACCTATTTTTCCTTTCCGAAAACTGTAATACTGTAAGCTGTAAGAATTATAAGTCATGATGTCAATGACCTGTCACTGTGACATCTGAGAAAATCAGTCAAAAGTGAGTAATATATCTTGCATTTATGGAGAAAAATTATAAAAATCTTCATTTTTTCTCTATGATTTGATTGATATTGAAATAAAAGTAGTAACTTTGCATTCACAAATATTTGATAAGTTTGTGAATAGATTTGTATTAAACTACAATGGTAACGATTGAGAATAAAATACTTAGCTGCTTAAAGAAGTGCGGAAGGGGTACTGTATTCTTTCCGGATAGGTTTGCTCGCTATTCATCATCGGATAACATACGCAAGGCTCTTGAGATATTAAAGTCCAAAGAGCTTATTATAAATGTTGCCCGGGGTATATATTGTTATCCTAAAATTGACAAGCTATTGGGACTTGGGGTAATCTTACCATCTGTCGATGATATTGTAAATGCAATAGCCAAGCGTGACCATATAAAAGTTGTACCAACAGGTGTACATGCACAGAATATATTAGGTCTTTCTACGCAGGTTCCTATGAATTATGTGTTCCTTACCAATGGCTATGCCAAGAATTTAACAGTTTTGGGAAATATCAAAGTAAAATTTAAGCAGACATCTTCAAAGAATATTTCCTTTCAGAACAAATTGGCTATGCTCATTACGTATGCCCTCAAAGACTATGGGCAGAGTAATGTTACAAAAGACCAGATAGACCATATTCATAAATTACTCAGATTAGAAAATAAAGACAGCATTGTCAAGGATTTGGCTTTAATGCCTGTATGGATTAGAAATATAGTGATGAAAGCATATGAACAAGAATAACTTTTTCTTATTGTCAAAAGAGCAGCAAATCATGGTGTTGAATCAAACATCTCCTAAGACCGGATTACCACCACAAGCCATAGAGAAGGATGTTTGGGTCTCAACTATTCTTCAAATAGTATTCACTCTGCCTTTTGCAGATAAATTGATTTTCAAGGGAGGTACGTCTCTGTCCAAAGTTTGGGGAGTTATCAATCGTTTCTCAGAGGACATTGATCTTGCTGTTGATAGGTCTTTATTTGATCTTGAAGGCGACCTTACAAAGAAGAAAATCAAGAAGCTACGCAAAGCTTCTTCCATATTTGTTAGGGAACAATTTGCCACAGAACTTCAGAAGAAAATTGAAGAATATGGTCTTGCAGAGCTTTGTACCATGGATGCAGAACCTGACGGTGAAGGTGATGGAACATATCCTGAACCACGCAAAATCTTCATCCGATATAAAAGTGCCTTAGCAGATGTTGCCACATATCTGCAACCAGTTGTGATGTTGGAAATTGGTTCAAGGTCACTATTTGAGCCCAATGAGAAATGCCATATCCAAAGTATGCTTGAACAGCAGTTCCCAGCAATCCAGACTTCACTCGTTGATTCAGAAGTTGCAACGTCTATCCCTGGCAAGACTTTCCTCGAAAAGGTGTTTCTCATTCACGAAATGTTCTCAGTTGAAGGTCATGGACTTAAAGCAGAACGTAAGAGCCGTCACTTGTATGACTTGTATCGTATGATGAACATGGATTTTGCGGTGAAAGCAGCCAGTGATGACCAATTATGGGAAAGTATTCGTCATCATCGTGAGATATTCACTTCTGTAAGTGGAATGGACTATACACCAGAAGTCCGTAAACGAATGCAGTTGGTGCCACGTCCAGATATAATTGACGCGTGGAAAGCTGACTATGAGGCAATGATGGAGACGATGATCTATGGTGATAAACCTTCATTTGATGAACTCATTTCTGCCATGTTAGAACTTCAAGAAAGGTTCCGGAGTTCTAATTCTGTATGTTGATACAGCAACAAATTTTGCATAAAACACTATAATACAGAAATATAATAATATAAAAAATGAGAACAATACTCAACAACAGATGGGTGAAACTCGTCAAACAATTGTTTTTTACAATTCTACTGACCGTGACATCCCTTTTCTGTGCGCTAAAAACGGATTTGACATTTTATATAATCATTGGATGGTTTGGCACGTTCTTTTTCGGAATAGGAGGAACGTATGCCTTTGTTCGAGACCTAATTTATAATATAAAAGGAAGATGCTGGGTTCTGATACTTAACGAAGGCCTTCTTATCGGTAAGACCTTGATACATTGGGAAAACATCGAGGGTTTCGGCAAATGGAATGGAGGCGTATTGGTGTTCACAAACAATGTAGAAGAAAGATTAGCAGCTGCAAATCTGATTAAAAGATGGAACATGAAACTATCCATTAAAATGAGTAAAACAGATATACTTGCCCCAGAGTTGGGATTTGAAGGTAGTTGTAATGATTTCATTGCACAATGCGAGGAAGAACTTATCAAATTTAAAAACAAATAGCAATTTGCAATGATGAGTACTATAGTTTTACATTGCAATAATAAATGCCCACCCCAACAGCAAAAATCAGTGATTCATCTTATTAAGATTGACAACTGAAAATATAAACCCACTGATTTACAGCAGTGATGCCGATTGTCAGTGGGTTTATTGTTCCCAAAATGAATTCCGCAAGCCCTTTTGGGTGCATTACTTTTTGTCCACATATATTTCCGGTAGGCAAATCCAAGTGGTAACTACTCAGGTAGGTTTGCCGTACTCCCCCATGCACAACTTCCCTCGTTGCAACCAACGAGAGTAAATCGTTCTTTTACAAAATATGAAGCTGTTTATAATGTCAGCATGCTCGGTTTGAGTTGTGCTATTAATTGCAACTCATGGAACGGAGAAAGATCTTGCTTTTTGGCAGTATCAATGACGGAGTGTATTACTGCATACGCTTCGGCTCCAAGGAACGTACGGAAAAGTCCTGCGACTTTCTGCTTCGTCTGATGTCACGGGGACGGGTCAATGACATCAAGTTTTTTTGCTTTCCCAAAACTGTTATCTGTTATCTGTTATTTGTAACGCAAAAAATTCATTTTGGGAAACTGTCAACTGTCAAACTGTAACGTCTGGTGTGAATTGGCATGGTCCAAGAAACAGAAACCTGTCCTCGTGTTTTAAGAATCCGAAACCTATTTTTCCTTTTCAATAACTGTAATACTGTAAGCTGTAAGAATTATAAGTCATGATGTCAATGGCCAGTCCCTGTGACATCCTAGGGCAAGAAATATCATTCATAAAACCCTTTTCACTCCCGGCAACAGGCGCAATAACCATGTGAAGGCGAATGACAATACAGTTGAGACAACACCGACGAACATAAACTTGCCAAAGGCTCCCATCCATACACCATCAAACATATTCTGAATACAAATCATCAACGGCAAATGGACTATATATGCGCCATAGCTCTGAGCCGAGAGCCAAGAGAGTGCTTTATTGCCCATATTGACTTTCTCGCGGAACAGCCATAACAAGCCAAAACTGATGAAAACGCACATCAGCGACTCATAGATTCCAAACCATTGCCAAACGAAATCATTCCACTCACCGTCTTGTCGGACATAGTTTCCTATAGCCAATGCTCCACCTATCAACAATGCCACAACACCCGTCGTCTTGGTCATCTTGTCGAGCCAGTCAAATCGATAGGCAAGTATGCCCAATACAAACATCATGACATACTGAAGATAGTGGGCAGGTTCAAATGTCCATATACTAAGACTAATCCAATGATCTTGTGGACTCTCCTGACGAATGAAATAACTACCGATGCCCATAACCAATGCTACTATAAACAGTCCTATTAGCGTCGGTCGTGAGTCGCAGTCTTTAGATATTGCCGGGCATCTTTTCCTGACTACGGCATAGAAGAAGCTGAATATCAAAAGACTTTCCACAAACCACATGTGGGCTATCTCGACTTTTCCTGTAGCATATGTCAAAAGACCACCCATCAACAACAATGGAACTCCGAGACGAAGTATTTTCTTCCTGACAAAGGTGCCAAATCCCTGCCTGTCATAACTGCCAGGTATAAAATACCCTGATATGAAGAAATACAACCCCATGAAGAACGCAGCATTAGTAGAGAAGAAATGCCATATCCAAGGCATCACCTCCGCAGGATTTGAAGGAGTATATCCCCACTCGCCACCGTCACCATACGCTTGTCCCGCATGATGGAATATAACCAAGAAGGTCAATGCCACCTTCAGATTATCAAGATAATTCAGTCGTACCATAATACTAGGTAAGTATGCTTGTGTAATCGTGTATCAGTTATTCAACAAACGAAGATATCACTACTGCAGTACCGCTTGCCGTCACCATCAGCATCGAACCGTTGGCCCCGAGAGCCTCATAGTCGAGATCGACACCTACGACGGCATTGGCTCCCATCATCTGTGCACGCTCCTGCATCTCGCGCAATGCTATGTCCTTGGCCTCGCGCAATACGCTCTCGTATGAGCCACTGCGTCCGCCTACGATATCGCGGATGCCGGCAAAGAAGTCCTTCACGAAGTTGGCGCCAATGATGGTTTCACCAGTCACCAAACCCTTATACTCTCTAATTGGATGCCCCTCAATAGTGGGCGTTGTTGTTACTATCATAATCATCTCGTTTTAAAATGTGAAACAAAATTTTTTTTATTCATTAGACGATAAACGTCAACGATTTACTACAAAATAATGATGTCAATGACCTGTCCCTGTGACATCTTTACATACGCTTGATTGCCGCTTCGCCTGCACTTTTGCCCTTATACTTGCTCTTGGTGGCATTGAAGGCATAGCGCACCGACAGTGCCACACGATGGAAACTGTAGTTGCCGCGTCCCTCTCCAAATACGTCGCCTTGCTTCAGCGTATAGTTGCCGAGGTCGATAACCGCATCCTGCTTTGCCGTGTTGAATATGTCGCAGAATGAGAGGCGCACCACGAGCGACTTGTCCTTTAGGAATGATTTCTGCACTGCGGCGGTCAAGTTCCAATATGCCTGCAGCAGGCGCACGTTGCGGTAGTGGGCTTTGCTATAGAACTGCGAGTTGAGTTCCAACTGCCAGTCGCGTTTCAGTCTGAAGGCATTGTCGCTATTGAATATCAGCATAGGTTTGTCGTAAGTGACATGGCGCTTGCCTGTTGCCTCGCGCGGATCGTCGAGATTAAACGAGAGCCACTGCTTCTGCACTCCCACTGTATTGCTCGTGGTCCACACTCCCACTGTGGGAGATAAGTTCACGAAGGCACAGAACACGTCGATAGGACGGTCGAAGTTCACCATGCCAATCATAACCACTCCATTGTCGTCGTAGGGCGATGTCCAGTCGTATATGGCATCCTTGATATGCAGGTAGTTGACATTGAAGGCTATCCATTTCCATCGTCCCGAGAGGTCGAGGGTGTGGCGTATCTCGTTTTCCAACAGAGGATTACCCGTCTGCAGTGTGTATTTGCTGCCATAGTCGATTTCGCTTCTCAACTGATAGTATGACGGGCGTGTGGTCTTTACGCCATAGCTTAGTTGCATCTCCACGGTTCCGAGGCGAGTGCCGAAAGATAACGAGGGGAAGAAATCGTCATGATTTCTCTTCACCGAGCGCGATGGGTCGGTCTTATCATCGAAGTCGAATGCCACATGCTCATATCTCATTCCGAGAGTCAACATTCCTGCCTTGGGTATCATGATGCCATATTCGAAGAAAGCGGCATAGTTCTGCTCGTTCACCTTCGACATCCTATCGAAGATATTATCCACACCGCTGATGCGATAGTCATTGTCGCGACACACGGTGGTCATTTCACCACCCAACTGCAGTTTGCCTGTCCAAAGAGGATGTTCGGCAATAAGTCGCGCGGCAAAGAGGTGGCTCTTGTTCTCGGTCATCGACTCCACGGTGCGCATACCCGACATAGCCTGCTCGTTGACATGATTGTCGTTCTTGTCACATTGCGAGTAGTAATCCACATTGGCGTCAATACCCCATTTGCCTATCTTTCCGTTGTAATATGCATTCACAAGTAGGGTATTGGGATTTTTGTATTTGATGTCGCTCTCCGACTTCAGGTAATCCTCCTTCATGCCATTGCGCAGCACGTCTTCCTCCATCTCAAACCAGTAGCGGTTTTTCAACCATATACCTCTCTCCAACTTCACTCCAATGAAGTTGTCATCGTCAAATTGCCAGTTGACTCCGGCGTTGAAGAACATACGCGAAAATTTCTGGTCGGATTGGGTATATCCTGTCTGGGTATGGGAAACAATTGAGTTTGTATTCTGCTTGAGGTATGTGTTCTGCTCGAGCAGAGACCTGTAACCATCGAGATAGTCGTTTTGGAATGTCACACCGCCGAAGAAGTCAAGTCCCTCATGACGATAGTTGAGATTGAGGGTGGACGTCAGGTTGTTGTTGCCCGATTTCAATGCCTGTTCGTCGCTCACGTCGAAGCGACCGCTGAGCCCCTCGCCCTGCTGACGACGCGTCTTTATCTTCACCACGGCGTTCACCGAGGCATCGTATGCAGCTCCCGGACTATTGACTACCTCCACCTCACGTATATCCTGACTTCTCAATCTTTTCAGTTCCTCAAGGTCCTGCACCTTTCGTCCGTTAATATAATAAATAGGTGAACCCTTTCCTATCACCTGCAACTGACCACCCATACGCATCATACCAGGCACACGCGAGAGCATGTCCTCAACCGAGCCCGCCGACTCCAATGGCGAACCCACAATGCGAGTGACCATCGCACCGTTTCTCATCTTTGTTCGCGGAGCAGTGGATTTCACCACAAACTCCTGTAGGTTGAGCGAGTAGTTAACCGAATCTTTCTTCTCCGTCTGGGCATTGGCTGTTGCCACTCCCAACATTGCGGCGATTGCCGCCAAACATAATTTCAATGTCGTCATATCTTTGTTCATTTAAAAATTTTCCGTTGCAAAGTTACGTTGGATATTTGGATTCTTCAATAGCGTGGGATATAAGGCAGAGGAAATGGGATATTACGTCTTCCATTCGTCACATATCCCTACCATTTGTCCCAAATATTTAGAAATATGGGATAAATGGTGTATCTTTGCAATCGATTTTGAAATTATGACGATGATGAAAAGACAATTAAAAGAACCAATAAATATCCGCATCATTCACGAAAGCGTGTATGCCGGCATATTCGTATTCCTTTTGTTATGGCTCACCATGCCATTCAATGTCGAGACTATCCACGAAGGTCGCCCTCTGTTCTTCCTCGCACAGAGTGTCATAACCACTGCGGTCAGTATGATAACCTGTATATTCACTGCCCACATTCTCCACATGCCCATGGACCCCAAGTTGCCGCTCAACACTGTCCATCGCAACTCTATCGTCAACTATATAATCAATATCCCCATCCTCGCCCTCGCACTCACTCTCTTCGGGGGATTCTTCTTCTGCAATAATCCCATCGAACCCTGGTGGTACGACGAACAATTTCACCTTGATTATTTCTTTGACTACATATACTACGTCTCAGCCACATGCATCTTCTTGTATATCGGCACCTACGTGCGCAACCGCAACTGGCATCTGCGCCATCAGCTCGAAGAGGTGCGCACCATCAATGCCCTGCTTGAGGAACGGCAGAAAGCCATTGCCGAACAGACAGAAAAGGAGGATGAAACAAGCGACAATACTCCCTGCGAGGAAGTGCGCCAGTGCCACCTCGTGGGAGCCACGGGCAACAGCACACTCATTCTTCCTCCCTCTAATATAATATATGTAGAGTCGATGTCCAACTATGCCAATATATGTTATATGGAATCAGACGAGGTGCGCCACAAGATGATGCGAATCACGCTCAAGCAGATTATGGAGAGTATTGGCAGCGAACCGTTTATGGTGCAGTGTCATCGCGCCTTCATCGTCAATCTCAACTTCGTCGTGTCGATGTCTAATCGCAACTCTGCCTATCAGCTGCAGATATTCGGTACAGACAAACCCATCCCCGTATCGCGCAACAACACCTCTGTGGTAAAGGAAAAGTTATTATTGAACACAGAGACTCAGAGGCACAGAGAATAATAATAAGTTACTCGACTTTCTGAAGTGATAATCTGTGATAATTAAAATATCTTTGATATTTAAAAATCTGTGATAATCTGTGGACAAAAAAGACTCAGAGCATAGTCTGGTTTTTCAGACCACAGATTAGCACAGATTGGCACAGATTAAGAGCCAAAGCGTACAAAAACGCCTTTTACCATATGTATGTCTGCCCAACCTCTGCCCATCGGGGCTTCCGGTATGAGTATAGACGTTATAAAGATAATATTTTTACCTTGAAAACCACTTTGTTTGGCTGGCAAAGTATGATTTCAAGGTTTGATTTAACAGTATCAAACATAAATATGTCAAAGAATTCCACTTTTGTGTGATTTTTCTTTCTAAAAAGTTTGTATTATCAATGATTATTCGTATCTTTGGAGCACGAGAACCCGCCAAGCCTCTCAACGATGCTCAAATGTGCGGGTCGTTTTTGTTAAGTCAAATGAGCACAACCGAATTTTATTCGGATTTTGCCATGACGAGAAAACGAAGAACGAAGTTCATGGTTTTCTGTAAGTCAAATTTCTCTATGTAACACGATATGCCAGGGATAAAATTATAACTTTGTCCCATGTAACATGCCAACTTACTACGTGCCATCCCTTACGGATGTGCTTATAGAAAACTGTCAAACTGTAACGTCTGGTGTGAATTGGCATGGTCCAAGAAAACAGGAACAGTCCTCGTGTTTTAAGAATCTGAAACCTATTTTTCCTTTTCAATAACTGTAATACTGTAAGCTGTAAGAATTATAAGTCATGATGTCAATGACCAGTCCCTGTGACATTCCCTAAAAAAATCCACGGAGCACACGGATCACACGGATGACACAGAAAAGATTTTTGTTAAAGATTATTTTTAAGATTTTATTTTAGATTTACACCATAGGTCAACTGTAACGCTTGAACGCAAAAATGGTTTATGGAAACTGTCAACTGTCAAACTGTAACGCTTGCGATTGACATTGGTTTTGCTCTTATGATGTCGGAAATGTACGTTTTTTGTCCATACACAATGTTAGGAAAGTGATAATATATTGTTAATAACTTTACCTGATTATGGCACTCAAAGAACGTTTTCGTTAAGCCAAATGAGCAGAGTTAAGCTCGCTTAAACTCTGCCATGGAGAGAAAAGGTGCCATAAAATGG
This sequence comes from Prevotella sp. P4-98, assembly GCF_002251405.1. Classification (NCBI taxonomy): domain Bacteria; kingdom Pseudomonadati; phylum Bacteroidota; class Bacteroidia; order Bacteroidales; family Prevotellaceae; genus Prevotella; species Prevotella sp. P4-98. The sequence goes on from NZ_NPJC01000038.1 coordinate 32,329, forward strand.
AATGCTTTTCTTAGACATACGCTTCCCCATAGCCTTGTCGTAGAGTTCTTCGAGTCTGTTGGCAAAGTCATGGTGACGTAGTCCGGTAATCGCGAATCTGTATGTGGTCATGATCAGGATTTTTTGTGGGCTTTTTATTTTAGCGACAAAAGTAGTAAATAATTTCGAGACCACAAAAAGGAAATGGGAAGAATAGCGCTTGAATTTTCTATTTTGGATTAAATCTATACTGGTGAGCGATGAAAACTATTTACTTTATGACGAAAATAACAAATAACAGATAACAGATAACAGTTTCCGTAAAGCAAATAAATAGCACCTCAGAGAGAGAAGAAGTCAATTTTCAAATTATAACATATATAACTTATATAAATATATATATATATATAAATATATATATATATTATATATAAATTTTTGGCTCGAAGTTTTGATTTTCGGTTTATCAAAACTGTTATCTGTTATCTGTTATTTGTTATTGCCATTTTTTGCGTTTTACTGAAAAATGCCGTTTTTGGCTCTTTTCTTTACAGCGCCTAACATCATACCCATGATCTTACCACAGTTTCAAGCCAATAATTGTATAGTGCTCCACCTATCTGCCTTATATTCAGCAACATACAATAACCGCCAAGATTTACACTCCAAAATTAGACTTTGTAACGCATTGATACACAGATAAATGTAACAAGCCGTGGGAAAAATGGTCACAAGTTGACGGACAAATGGGTGAACCGATTATTTTTCTTCGTACCTTTGCACTGGCGTCCAAGATAGGCGGCACCTCGGAAATGAAAAGAAAAACGAGTTTCTCTTTTACATTCCACTCGGTTTGCACTATCTTTGCACCGCAGTCCAAGATAGGCGGCACTGCGATTCAAGAGAGAATCACTCATCGCACTGAACATTCCGTCCGCACACAGACGTGGGCAACTCCTTAGTAGGTCACCAGTGAATCCGCACTAAATCCCAAAATTAGGCGGACAACGATGGGACAAAATGGGAGGAACATGGGAACTGAAAAGGAGAAACCGACGATGTGGGAATGGGTGCGATATTGCTAATTTATTGCTACAACAAACTAATCGAAAAAACGGGAAAACGACTTGCCATTTTCCAATGGGACGCATCAAGGACATGTTAACGCAGTGTGACAATATAAGCGTGACAATATAACAGTATAACAGTTTTTGAAAAGCAAAAACGGGTGGCAATGGTAGGGGGGGGCGAGGTCGATAAAAAGATAAAGACCGACGAGAAGAAACAAAAAAAATCCCGACCACACCGGTTGAGAGCGGGTCGGGATTGTGATCATGGAGCGTATGAAAACGCTTTATTTGATGAGCTCAACGCTACGCTGCAAGAACTTGTCGAGCGCTTCGCCCTTGAGCATGCCGTTCTGCAGAAGTGCAAGGTCGATGAGCTGATGTACGACAGCGTTCTGCTTGCCAAAGTCGGCAAACAACTGCTGCTTCTTGTTTTTCTGCTCGGCGATGGCCTTCTCGGTGTTGGCTTTGTCGTCTTTCTCCTCCTGTGAGAGTTCTTCGGGCTTCTTGCCTTCTTGCGACTGGCGCAGGGCAGCCAAACGAGCCTCTTGTCCGCGCAATTCGCTCTCGATGGGTTTGAGGGCATCGGCAGTAGATGAACCACACTCGTCGAGTACGCGTTTCACAAGGGGATGGTCGCTGTTGAGCACGAGGTTGAACGAGTCGGGCATCTGGGCATAGAAATTCATGCCAGCCTGGAAGCGGCTCATCTCCTTCATACGACGCATGTATTCGTTCTGGGTGATCATGACAGGACGGGCATTGGCACCGAGCGCCTGCACTTCGACCATAAACTCGGTCTTGTCGAGATGGGGAAGCTGAGAACGGAACACAGATGACAAATTGGCAGACTCGTCGTCGCTCAAGGTACTTTTTGGCGCATCGTCTTTCACGATGAGGCGGTCGATGATGTCTGCATCGACACGGGTGAAGCGACTCTTCTCAAACTTCTGTTCGAGCATCTGGATGGCAGGCACGTCAAGCTGTCCGTCGAGCAGGAGCACGCTGTAACCCTTGTCTTTGGCAGCCTGAATGTAGCTGTACTGCTCTTCGCGGTCGGTGGCATAGAGATAGACGAGGGTGTCATCCTTGTCTTTCTGAGTGCTCTCGATGAGTTGTCTGTATTCCTCGAAAGTGAAGTATTTGCCTTCGGTATCTTTGAGCAGGGCAAAGTCTTTGGCGCGGTCGTAGAAGTTTTCGTCGCTCAACATACCGTAGTTAATGAAGAGTTTCAGGTCGTCCCATTTCTCCTCATAGCCCTTGCGGTCTTCTTTGAAGATGGCTTGCAAGCGGTCGGAAACCTTCTTGGTGATATAGGTGGAAATCTTCTTCACCTCGCGGTCGCTCTGGAGGTAGCTGCGGCTGACGTTCAGAGGAATGTCGGGTGAGTCGATGACGCCATGGAGCAGGGTGAGAAACTCTGGCACGATGCCTTCCACCTGGTCGGTGACAAACACCTGGTTGCAGTAGAGCTGAATCTTGTTGCGCTGCAGTTCGATGTTGGACTTGATGCGTGGGAAATAGAGAATACCCGTGAGGTTGAAGGGGTAATCCACATTGAGGTGAATCCAGAAAAGGGGTTCGTCGTGCATGGGGTAGAGGGTGCGGTAGAACGACTTGTAGTCCTCATCCTTGAGGGTTGAGGGAGCCTTGGTCCAGAGGGGTTCTACGCTGTTGATGACATGGTCTTCATCGGTATCCTGCATCTTACCGTCTTTCCACTCCTGTTTCTTGCCGAATACCACGGGCACGGCCATGAACTTGCAGTATTTATTGAGCAATTCTTCAATCTTGTTCTTCTCCAGGAATTCCTTGCAGTCGTCATCTACATGGAGCACGATGTCGGAACCGCGGTCAGCCTTGTCTGCCTCGTCGATCTCGTAGGCAGGACTGCCGTCGCATGACCATTTGACAGCCTTTGCGCCATCTTTGTAGCTCTTGGTGATGATATCCACCCGCTTCGCCACCATGAACGAAGAGTAGAAACCGAGTCCGAAGTGTCCGATGATATTGTTGGCATTGTCCTTGTACTTCTCCAAGAAGTCGTTCACGCCAGAGAATGCAATCTGATTGATGTATTTGTCGATTTCCTCTTCGGTCATACCGATACCGCGGTCGCTGATGGTGATAGTGCCTTTCTCGGTATCGAGGCTGACACGCACGGCAAGGTCGCCCAGTTCTCCCTTGAACTCACCCTGCTGAGCGAGTGTCTTGAGCTTCTGAGTGGCATCGACAGCGTTGGACACCATTTCACGAAGGAAAATCTCATGATCGCTATAGAGAAACTTTTTGATGACGGGGAAGATGTTCTCTGTAGTAACCCCAATATTACCTTTTTGCATGATAGTATATCTTATGTTTTGTTTGCTATGACATACACTTTGCAAATTGCGTGCCAATCTTCTGATGCTGTCATCGATTTTTGAGAAAAGGGATGAAAAAAACAGCACTATTGTTGTTCGGTTCAGAAATTATGATTACTTTTGTGCCACATAATTCTAAAAGCATCAACGATGAACTACGAAGAACTTCTGGCCACACGCCGACAAGGACGACTCTATCAGACAGAACTGCCGATTGGCGAATTCTGCCGCATGCAGATCGACGGTAAGTATCGCAGTGTGGTCCATGTGCGAAAAGAAATGCTCGACAACATCAAGTTTGGTGAAGCTCTGAAAGCCGAGTGTGACCGCAACCTGTCACTTGCTGACAGTCACATCATACACTTCCGTCCTGTGGTGGAACAGGGCGAGATTACACGACTCGACTTGGAACCTGGTCAGTATGTGCCTTTGTGTCATGTGCTCAACGAGCATCCTGCCATTGTGGCTGAACCCCATTTCATGGAGCAGTTTACGCGCGGACTGCTGGAGGCTGCCGCCTTCCTGCACAGTCACGGACTGCGCTATGTGTGCTTCTCGCCACAGACCGTATTCCTCCGAAAGGGCGATCAGGCCGTCATGCTCCTCTCGTGTGGTTCCTACTATCAGGCGCTGAGCGACCAGAAGGCTTTCTATGCCGACGGAAAAGCTGACTATGTGGCACCGGAGGTGCTCGAAGGTGGAACCGTGGACGAGCGTTGCGACATCTATTCGATAGGAAAACTGTTGGAGACGGTCTTTGCCGATGCACAACTGCCGTTTGCTTACCGGAAGGCTTTCAAAAAAGCCACCGCACAGATGCCGGAGGACCGCTATGCCTCGCCAGAAGACATGCTACGCAGCATAGACCGCAGACGGGGAACCTATCGGTCGCTGGTGACGCTGGCTGTGGCTGCCGTGGTGGCGTTGCTCGTGGTAGGGCTCTATTTCGACCTCATGCCCGAACAGGAGAATATCGAGTTTGTCAAACCAGCCCCACATACCGCCACCGACGACTTGATAGACGATGGATTCAGACCGGAAGACCTCGGAGTGGTGCCTGCCGACTCGATGTCGGAAGAGGCTGTGGCTACCCAGCGTGAATACAATGCCAAGGCGGAAGAGATATTCCGCAAGCGCTATGAAAAGGAAGCCGACCGCATACTGTCCAAGATCTACAACAGCAAGAATATGGGCAATACGGAGAAAAACTTCAGAGCGATGAGCGAATCAAACGTGAAAGAACTGCTCAAAGCACAGGAGGAGCTGGCTGCCGATGCTGCCATCGACCCCGCCAGAAGTCACGCCATCGCTACGGAAATCATCGAACGGCTGACCAATCAGAAGAAAGCTGCCATTGGCATGGGGTCTAATGCCAACGGGGTGCAGAAATAATAGAATTTTTCATACAATTACACATATAAATAATAATCAGAAAAAATGAGAAGCAGAACAGCAATTTGGTTTGAATGTAAGATTCAATACGAAAAAACCATGGAAGATGGACTTCAGAAGAAGGTGACCGAGTCATACACCGTTGATGCACTCAGTTTCACCGAAGCTGAGAAACGCATCATGGAGGAAATGTCCTCATACATCAGTGGCGAGTTTACTATCAAAGACATCAAAATAGCTCCATATAAGGAAATCTTCTTCAGCGACGAGGAAATGGCTGACAGATGGTATAAGGCTAAACTGCAGTTTATCACCATCGACGAAAAAACGGAAAAGGAGAAGCGTACAGCTGTCAACTACCTGGTGCAGGCTGGAACGCTGAAAGGCGCTGTGGGCAACATAGATGCCGTGATGGGCGGAACCATGATCGACTACGTCATCGCATCGGTGGCTGAAACAACCCTGATGGATGTGTTTGAATACAACAAGACAAAGGTGGACGACAAACCCGAATACGAACAGCAAAACGCATAAGAATATGGATTACGATGTGAAAGGTCATCTTCGCGAAGTGCGCTCACGACTGCCCGAAGGAGTGTGTCTGGTGGCTATCAGCAAGTACCATCCCGTGGAGTATCTCCAGGCTGCCTACGAAGAAGGACAGCGCGTGTTTGGCGAAAGCCATGAGCAGGAGCTCCGACAGAAGGTGGAGGTGCTGCCCAACGACATACAATGGCATTTCATCGGACATCTGCAGACCAACAAGGTGAAATATATCGCTCCGTATGTGTCGATGATAGAAGCGGTGGATTCGCTCAAACTGCTCAAGGAAATAGAGAAGCAGGGTGCTAAAAACAACCGCGTGATTGACGTGCTGCTCGAACTCCATATTGCCGAAGAGGAAACTAAATACGGACTGACACTCGATGCCTGTCGCCAACTGCTCGAAGAGGGCGAATGGCGCAATATGGCGCATGTGCGCATCTGCGGTCTCATGATGATGGCTTCCTATGTGGAGGACGAAGCGCAGATACGCCAGGAATTTCGTACCGCACACAACTTCTTCGATGAGGTGAAGCAAAGCTATTTTGCTGAATCGCCATACTTCACACAGCGCTCATGGGGCATGAGCCACGACTATCCTATTGCCGTGGAAGAGGGAAGCACGATGGTGCGCGTGGGTACTGCTATTTTCGGTCCAAGGGTCTATTGACCACCTGGGAACAGCCCACGGTTATTGGTCGGACTTGAAATAATACTGGCCACGCTTCCGCGTAATGCTGCCGTAATTGATGGCATGCGTGGGACAATGGTGGTAACAAGACAAACAACAGGTGCATTGTCCGTTGTGTAACCACACGGGCGGTGCACCTGCTATATCTCCCACAGGACAAACCTTGGCACAAAGACCACACTGGATGCAGGACTGACTATCGACAGTAAATTTGCGGTCGGTTATCATCCAACGGTTGAAAAACGCACCAATCACATAGGAATAGAGGCGGGGAGTAGCACCACGCTCCAGTTCAACCACACCGGTCTCGCAACGCTTGACGGTCTCGGCAATACGCTCCACGACAGTGCGTGCCTCGGCAATCTTCTGATGCTCGCGCGCTGGTGTGTCGGTCAGCATGAAAGGCAGGCAAACATAGGTTTCGGGCATGATGACCGAAAACAAGGTGGAGGCATGGAAGCCCTTCTTCCGTAAGTCGTTGTTGAAGATGGTCATGGTCTCACCCGTGTCATCGCCACAGGTGGTGATGGCGTAGGTGTAAGTGTTTGTGGAACAGGTGATCGCGACTTTCTCGATAAAGTTGCGCATGATGTGGGGCGGTTGCCATCCATGAGTGGGAAAACAAAAGCCTAAACGCTCGTCGTGCTCCAACGTGTAGTGGAGAGCATTCTGTCTTAATGCTTGGGCAATATCCACCAAGCGCTCGCCCGTGGCTTGTGACAATTGTTGGGCAACCCATCGGGTGTTGCCTGTTCCGGAGAAATAGAATATCATGGGTGCAAAGGTAATGATTATTGATGTAAATGCGCACAATAATCGAATGTTTTTCTTGTATTTCGCTCGGTTTGCACTACCTATGACCTGCGGTCTTAGGTAGGCTGCACCTCGGAAATAAAAGAAAAAATGTGTTTTTCTTTGTATTTCGCTCGGTTTGCACTACCTTTGAGCTATGCTCTTAGGTACTCTCGCTCGATAATAAAAAAAGAAAATTGCTTTTTCTTTTTGTATTCTGCTCGCTTAATCGTACCTTTGCAAAAAGAAAAATTAAAAATCATGGGAATATTTGGATTCTTTAATAAAGACAAAAAAGAAACACTGGACAAAGGTCTGCAGAAAACGAAAACAAGCGTGTTCGACAAACTGGCACGTGCAGTAGCTGGAAAATCAAAAGTCGATGACGATGTGTTGGACGACCTTGAAGAGGTGCTTATCACAAGCGACGTGGGAGTGGATACTACACTCAAAATCATTGAGCGAATCGAAGAAAGAGTCGCTCGGGATAAATATGTCAGCACAAGTGAACTCAATGGAATACTCCGTGAAGAAATTGCTGCACTTCTCGCTGAAAACAATACAGACGACAACGACTCGTGGGATCTGCCAACAGACCACAAACCCTATGTCATCCTCGTGGTGGGAGTCAATGGAGTGGGAAAAACCACTACCATCGGAAAACTCGCATGGCAATTCAAACAGGCGGGCAAGAAAGTGTATCTGGGAGCTGCGGATACCTTCCGCGCTGCTGCCGTAGAACAACTCTGCATCTGGGGAGAAAGGGTGGGAGTGCCCGTTGTCAAACAACAGATGGGAAGTGATCCTGCCAGTGTGGCGTTCGACACCATCAGTTCGGCTAAAGCCAATGGCGCAGACGTGGTACTGATAGACACCGCAGGAAGACTACACAATAAAGTGGGTCTCATGAATGAGCTCAAGAAAATCAAAGACGTGATGAAGAAAGTGATGCCTGAAGCACCTGACGAGGTGATGCTGGTGCTCGACGGTTCTACAGGACAAAATGCCTTCGAACAGGCTAAGCAGTTCTCGGCAGTCACTCAAATCTCGTCACTCGCCATTACCAAACTCGACGGAACAGCAAAAGGAGGAGTGGTAATAGGTATCAGCGACCAACTCAAAGTGCCTGTGAAATATATCGGACTCGGAGAAGGTATGACCGACCTCCAACTGTTTAATAAAACCCAGTTCGTAGATTCACTCTTTAAGCATGAATAAAAAGAAGAAAACCATAGATTTCATCACCATGGGGTGCTCGAAAAATCTTGTTGACAGCGAGAATCTCATAGGACTCTTCGAAGCCAAAGGCTACGAGGTGACTCACGATAGTGAGCAACCTCAAGGAGATATTGTGGTCATCAATACCTGTGGATTCATTGAAGATGCTAAGCAGGAAAGCATTGACGCAATACTCGAAATGGCACAGGCTAAAACGGAAGGACGACTCGAAAAACTCTTTGTCATGGGATGTCTTTCGGAACGATATCTGGCTGACCTTGAGGCGGAAATACCGGAAGTGGATGGATGGTATGGAAAATTCAACTACAAACAACTGTTGGCTGACCTGGAAGAGTCAATGCCGGATGGGGCACACAGACATCTTACTACTCCCAAACACTATGCGTATCTGAAAATAGCTGAGGGATGTGATAGAAACTGTGCATACTGCGCCATTCCCATTATCACGGGACGACACAAAAGCAGACCTATTGAGGAAATACTCGACGAGGTGAAATATCTCGTAAAACAAGGCGTGAAGGAGTTTCAGGTTATTGCACAGGAGTTGACCTACTATGGGGTGGATATTGACGGAAAGCAGCATATTGCCGAACTCGTGGAGAAAATGGCAGACATAGAAGGCGTGGAGTGGATCAGACTGCATTATGCCTATCCAGCACACTTCCCATGGGAACTGCTGAAAGTGATGCGAGAGAAAAAGAATGTCTGCAACTACCTCGATATTGCTTTGCAACACATCAGCGACAATATGCTCGACAGAATGCATAGACACGTCAGCAAGGAGCAAACCTATGAACTCATCAGAAAAATGAGAGAGGAAGTGCCGGGAATACACATCAGAACAACACTCATGGTGGGATTCCCTGGGGAAACAGATGAGGACTTCCAGGAACTCATCGAGTTTACCAAATGGGCACGATTCGAAAGAATGGGGGCTTTTGCATACTCCGAAGAAGACGGAACATACTCGGCTAAACACTATAAAGACGATGTGCCAGACGACGTGAAGCAGAACCGACTCGATAGACTGATGCGCATTCAACAGAATATTAGCGCAGAGGTGGAGGCGGAAAAGGTGGGTAAAATCATGCGCGTCATCATCGACAGAACAGAAGGGGAATGGTATATTGCAAGAAGCGAATTCTGCTCACCAGAGGTTGACCCGGAGGTCCTGATACCAGTTAGCGAAACAGAATTGACAATCGGGGAGTTCTATGATGTTCGGATTACCGACGCAGAGGAATTTGACTTATATGCAACAACACGACTATGAACAATAAGGAATTTATCAGCATGCTGTCACAGCGCACTGGTTACGACCAGAGAATCACCCAGAAACTCGTGAGTAATATCGTTACTGCCATGAGCGACGCCTTCGTGGATGACAACAGCGTGGTGGTGCCCAATTTCGGACTCTTTGAAACGAAAAAGAAAATGGAGCGCATCATGGTCAATCCTGCATCGGGAGTACGTATGCTTGTACCACCTAAACTGGTGCTGACATTCAAGCCTACACAAACCTGGAAAGAAAAACTGAAAGGAGACAGACTATGAATAAACTCACACTCAACAATATTGCCAAGGTGTTGGTCGAAAAAAACGGATTGGAACCTAAAGAGGCCATGATGTTTACTACGGCTATGTTCGATCTGATTCACGACAGACTCAACGAAGAGGGAATTGTCAAGGTGAAGGGACTCGGCACATTCAAAATGATACGGGTAGAAGCAAGAGAGAGTATCAATGTCAGAACCGGTGAACGTGTGTTGATAGACAGTCATGCAAAAATTACATTCACACCCGATGCGGTGATGAAGGAACTGGTCAACAAACCTTTCTCGCAATTTGAAACCGTTGTGCTTAACGATGATGTTGAGTTTACCGACATGAAGAGTGAAGAAACTACCGACGAAACAAATAACTCTGAACAATCGGAATCCTTGGTTGATGTTGTAAGTGAAGGGGGAACGCCTGAACCTGCTCCTGAACCTACTCCAGAGCCAGTTGCCGAACCTACTCCTGAACCTGCTCCAGAGCCAGTTGCCGAACCTACTCCTGAATCAGCTCCAGTAGTTGCTCCCGAGCCAGTTGCCGAAGTTGCTCCTGAACCAACTCCCATAGTTGCTCCCGAGCCAACCCGAGAGGTTCCCGAACCTACAGTACCTTCTGCCGATGAGGAATCGGAAGAAAATACATCAGCTGTGCAGACATGCTACGAAGAAGATGAAGAAGAATCGCATTGGCATCGCAATATTGGTTGGGCATTCTTGGTCTTGGTGCTGATGGTAGCATCGGCAGTAGGCGGCTACTTATATGGTGTCGGACAAATTCCAAGTCAGACAGCAATGGCTGATACAGTTTCTGTGGTCAAGGTCAATCCTGTTGTGACAGACACATTGGTAAACGATAGTCTGAAAGCCGACTCGGTTGCCGTTAAGACCGAGGCAAAGCACGAAGATGAGGCAGCTTCAGAAGAACAGCCTCAAGAGAAAACAAGTCAGAATCTGCACGACAAATATGCGGAGATGGACGCCCGTGTGCGTACAGGAGCATACAAAATAACCGGACTGGACAGAGAAGTCAAGGTACGCGCTGGAGATAACTTAAAACGCATAGCACGGCGTGAACTCGGAAGCGACGATATGGTGTGCTATATTGAGGTGTTCAACAAAATGAATGCAAGTGCTGAACTCAAAGAGGGACAGACCATCAAGATTCCTGCTTTGAAACTGAAGAAAAAGAAACAGCGAGACGATTAAAAACAGGCCACAACACGAACATAGAATGTTGTCAGGCCTAAAAGGATAACGTTAACAAATAGAAAGGATTAGCCTTATGGGAGACAAAATCGATTTCACAACACAAGAGAAAGATACGTCAATGACGCTCTACAATTTGTTGCGCAAAGAAATAGCTACATCGCTCAAAGAGGGTGATGAAGAGAAAATGCGGCAAAAAATCACATGGCTGATAGAGTCGAAGGAACTGCAACGTGACGTGTTTGGATTGAATCCCGTAATGCTGGCCTTTCAGACCGCTAAACTGATAGTAGAGGAAATAGGACTGAAACGCGATGCGGTACTCGCTGTGTTGCTCAACCCGTGTGTGGAGTGTGGACTCATCACACCGGAAGAAACAGAAAAAGAGTTTGGGACTGCCGTGTTCCGCATTCTACGAGGACTGAAACGTATCAAAGAACTCTATCTGAAGAATCCTGTGATAGAAACAGAAAACTTCAGAAACCTCTTACTGTCCTTTGCGGAAGATATGCGCGTCATACTGATTATGATTGCCGACAGAGTGAACCTCATGAGGCAAATACGGGACGCTCAGGATAAAGAACTGCAACGAGAAGTCAGCGAAGAGGCCATATATCTCTATGCGCCACTCGCACATAAACTCGGTCTCTATAAACTCAAAAGTGAACTCGAAGACCTGTCGCTCAAATATCTTGAGCACGATGCGTATTATTATATTCGAGAAAAACTCAACGAAACGAAAGAAAAACGAGATGCCTATATTGCTGACTTCATCAAACCTATCAGCGATAAACTGAAAGAGGCGGGGATGAGCTTCCATATTAAAGGACGCACAAAATCCATACATTCTATTTGGCAAAAAATGAAGAAACAGCAGTGTGACTTCGAGGGTGTTTATGACCTCTTTGCCATACGCGTCATCCTTGACTCACCACTCGAAAAGGAAAAAATGCTTTGTTGGCAGGTCTATTCGATCGTGACGGATATGTATCAGCCAAACCCCAAAAGACTGCGTGACTGGCTGAGCGTGCCGAAGTCAAACGGATACGAAAGTCTGCATATCACCGTGCTCGGACCGGAAAAGAAATGGGTGGAGGTGCAGATTCGAACCGAACGCATGGATGAAGTGGCGGAACGTGGTGTGGCGGCACACTGGAGATACAAAGGAATAAAAGGGGAAAGCGGACTCGACGAATGGCTGACGAATGTCAGAAAGATGCTTGAGACAAGTGACGGAGTAGAGGCCATGGACCAGTTTAAAATGGATCTCTACGAAGATGAAGTCTTTGTCTTTACACCGAAAGGTGATCTCTATAAATTCCCGAAAGGGGCAACAGTTCTTGATTTCGCCTATCACATACACTCTAAGATAGGAAACGCATGTACTGGAGCACGCATCAATAATAGGGTGGTGACCATACGTCAGCAGCTGAGAAGCGGAGACCAGGTGGAAATCATCACATCGACGAATCAGAAACCAAGACAGGAGTGGCTCAATATTGTAAAAACATCAAGGGCCAAATCGAAAATCAGACTGGCGCTGAAAGAAACCCAGGTGAAAGAGGGACTCTTTGCCAAGGAGATGCTGGAAAGAAAGTTTAAAAACAGAAAACTGGAGTTGGAAGACTCTACCATGCAGCACCTCATCAAAAAACTGGGATTCAAAGAGGTTAGCGATTTTTACAAGCAGATTGCTGATGGGTTGCTTGATGTCAACTCCGTCATAGATAAATATGTGGAAATCCAGCAGGGAGAACAGCCTGTCACAGGAAATAATGTGGCACAGACTGCTGCCGACTTCGTGTTGGACAATACTCATCTGCATCAAGATGCCATACAAAGTGACGTGCTTGTTATCGACCGAAATCTCAAAGGAGTGGATTATCAGCTTGCACGCTGTTGTCAACCGATTTATGGAGACAAGGTGTTTGGTTTTGTAACCGTCACAGGAGGTATCAAGATTCACAGGGAGGATTGCCCCAATGCACCAGAGATGCGCAAACGTTTCGGATATCGTATCGTGAAAGCTAAATGGAGCGGAAAGGGGGCCTCGCAGTACACCATTACACTTCGGGTGATAGGAAACGATGATATTGGTATTGTGAACAATCTCACCAACATCATCTCGCGTGAAGAGAAACTGGTGTTGAGAGGTATCAATATCGACTCACACGATGGTCTCTTTAGTGGAAGTCTGGTGGTCATGCTGGACGACACGACACGGTTGGAAACACTAATAAAAAAGCTTCGCACCGTGAAAGGTGTGAAGCAAGTGGAACGCATTTGACCGAAACAGCATCCTGGAAAACAAGGTTCAGTTTTCTTTGAATGCCACAATGTGTGTCAGGTCGGCGTTGAGATAATAAGTGTCGGAACATTCCAATGTGTCAACATAATATTTCACACGGGTGATGAATAATTTGCGGGTGGGATTGCCATCCGCATATTTTATGCCCTTCTTGTAGCGTTGACCTCCATTTGCCGCCTTGTTGCGCATCTTCTGGATGACGTCGTTGGTAAGTAGAAATGTAGAGTCAATGTCGGTGAAGCGACGGGCATTGATGCTGACCTCATCTTTCATGTTCTTATCCATGAAGTCCTCCACCAAGGCCTCAGCCTCGTGCTGTTGCCCACAAGATGTGAGTAACAGCACGAGTGAGACTATTGTAATGGATAATGACTTGATCATTTGGCAGGAATGTTTTTCAGTATATCAAGCAGATGATCCCATACCATCTGTACGGTAGGAATGTAGAGACGCTCGTCGGGGGTGTGGACAAAACGCAGGGTGGGACCGAAGCTCACCATGTCGAGGTTGGGATAACGCTCAGAGAAAAGACCACACTCCAAACCTGCATGAATGCCGCGTACAACAGGTGTCTTGCCGAAGAGCTTCTCATACGATGCAACGACGATTTTCTGAAGGTCGCTGTCTGAACGCATCTTCCAAGCAGGATAACCGTCACCGGTATGTACTTCGGCTCCTGCCAGCATGAAGGCTGCACTTACGGTGTTGCACATGTTGTCGAGATTGGACATTACATTTGAACGTTGAGAGGTGACGATGTTGATTTCGTTTTCAGATGTTGCAACGCTGGCAAAGTTGCTGGAGGTTTCAACCATACCGCCCAAAGCCTCGTCTTGGCAGATGGCTAAAATACCATTGTCAACGGCTTGTACGGCATAGATGAAATTGCGAGCAACCTGCTCCTCAATAACAGGCTCGGCATCGGCAGATTCCATGAACCATTCCATAGATGGGTCGGTCACGTGGAATTCGTCTTCTACATCGCTGGCAAAAATATTCCAGTCTGCGCGGATGTTCTCCTTCAAAGCATTGGGGACGGCAATGACAAAAGAACCGTCGCGGGGAATGGCATTGTGAAGTTTGCCGGAGTTGAACTGGGCCAAACGGATGCCTTCGTATTTCATCATCTCGGCAAAAAGAAAACGTCCCAACAGTTTAATAGCGTTTGCACGCTTCTTGTTGATGTCGTCGCCAGAGTGACCGCCTACCAAACCCTTGACTTGGGCGCGGAGGAAAAAGCTGCCCTCAGGAGCTGCTTCACGCTTGAAGGTGAATTTTACTGTGGTGTTGCGACCACCTGCGCATGATACAAAAATCTCGCCCTCATCTTCTGAGTCAAGATTGATGAGATAATCGCCTGTCATGAATCCGGACTTCATACCCACAGCGCCGCTCAGACCAGTCTCTTCATCACGGGTAAAGACACACTCCACTGGACCATGCTCAATATCATTGCTCTCCAAAATGGCGAGTTCAATGGCGCAACCAATACCGTCGTCGGCACCAAGAGTGGTGCCCTCAGCAGTAAGCCATTCGCCATCAATATAGGTCTTGATGGGGTCTTTGTCGAAATCAAACTCTACATCGACAAGTTTATCGCAAACCATGTCCATGTGGCTTTGCAGTACGACCGTCTTGCGGTTTTCATAGCCTGGAGTGGCTCCCTTGCGGATAATGACGTTGCCGACTTCATCGACATGAGTGTCCAGACTATGGCTTTTACCCCAGTTAGTCAAGTACTCAATCATTTTCTCTTCACGTTTTGATGGACGTGGAATTTCGTTGATCTTCGCGAATTGTTCGAAGACAACAGCAGGTTTTAACTCACTTTTATTCATTATTAATGTTTATTATTGTGGATTTCAGAATTATTTGTTTAACTTTGCAGCGACAAAAGTAAGAAAAATGATTGAAATATTGCTATCGACAGCGTTAATAATTGCTATCAGCGTCACTTTTTTATGTGTGAAGTTGATATTTCGGAAAAATGGCCGCTTTGAGTCGCAACATATTCACGACAGTAAGGCCATGAAAGATCGGGGAATCCATTGTGTCATGGATCAAGATCGCGAAATGCGTCGGAAAAGTCGGTTTGCAGTTTCTGAGCGAATAGAAAAATAATAAAATAAAAATAGAAAAAAACAATGAAAAAGTACGTTTTCAGCACAATGGCCTTTGCTGCCATTGTTGCACTCGCTTCTTGTAATAACGCTGCACCAAAGATGGATGAGCAGCCTGCAAATGAAGCTAATGGTAGTGAGTCAGGAATTAAAATCGCCTACGTTGAGGTTGATTCTCTGATGACACAGTATGATTTCTGCAAGGATTTCACTCTTGTGCTTCAGAAAAAAAGCAATAACGCACGCAATACCCTTAATCAAAAGGGACAGCAGTTGCAGAATGCAATGAACAATTTCCAGCAGAAACTTAACAATAATGGATTTGCAAGCCGAGAACAGGCAGAAAGCCAGCAGTTGGCCATTCAGCGTCAACAGAATGACTTGCAACAGTTGCAGGCTCGCCTGGAAAACGAACTGGCCAACGAGACCCAAACCTATAATGACGGTCTTCGTGACAGTTTGCAGCATTTCCTTGCCGCTTACAACAAGGATAAGAAATACGATATTATTCTGACCAAGCAGGGTGACAATATCCTGTACGCAGCAAAACGTTATGATATTACGCAAGACGTGATAAACGGTTTGAATAAGCATTATAAGTCAACGTTTAAAAAGGCTGACAAGAAAGAAGATAAGAAATAATAAACTGATTAAAATGGGCGTGTCTTGTTGTGGCACGCCTGTTTTGATTTATGCTCAAGATGGACATTCAGAAGATATTCCGGGAATTGCATATCGAAGAGGCTAACGAAATGCAAAAGCAGGTGGGGGAAGTTATCCTTCATGAGAAAAATGATGTGGTAGTGCTCTCGCCCACAGGTTCGGGTAAGACATTAGCATATCTTCTGCCTTTGGTTCAGATGATCGATAGCTCATCGGAAGACGTGCAGGCCTTGGTCGTGGTGCCTGGCCGAGAATTGGCCCTGCAGTCTGACCAGGTGCTTCGAAGTATGAGATGTGGAATCCGTTCTGCCAGTTGTTATGGGGGACGTACTGCCATGGAAGAACACCGGATGCTGAAGGATGTTAAGCCACAAGTGGTATTTGGAACACCTGGACGCCTGAACGATCATCTTGGTAAGGAAAATATCTCTCGCTATGGTGTGCGTTGGCTCATTATAGATGAGTTTGACAAATGCTTGCAGATGGGATTTCAGGATGAAATGCAACGGCTTATTCAATCTTTACCAGGTTTGCGTCGCCGCATTTTATTGTCTGCAACAGATGCCGAAGAAATCCCTGCTTTTGTTTCATTGGCGAAAGCCCATACACTCTCGTTCCTCGATAATCAGGAACAAACCTCGGACCGTGTAACACTTTACGAAGTCAAGAGTCCTGTCAAAGATAAGTTGGAAACGTTGCGGCAATTGTTGCTGGGATTTGGAGATAGTAGTACCATCGTATTCCTTAATTACCGTGATAGTGTAGAACGTGTGGATGGATTCTTGAAAAACAACGGATTTGTTACAAGTTGTTTCCATGGCGGGTTGGAACAAAAGGAGCGTGAGGCTGCACTCTACCGATTCTCTAACGGTTCGGCTAATGTGTTGGTAAGTACGGATCTTGCCTCGCGTGGACTTGATATTCCTGATATTGCCAATATCGTTCATTATCACATGCCAGAGAGTGAAGAAGGTTATGTTCATCGGGTGGGGCGTACTGCCCGTTGGGATGCGAAAGGCAAAGCATTCTTTATTACTGGACCTGAAGAACATATTCCAGACTATGTGAAAGGAAACGTAGAGTCGTATGTCCCGAGCAACGAGAAAAAAAACGTGCCTGTGCCTCGGATGGCCACTATATATATAGGTAAAGGAAAAAAAGATAAGGTGAGCCGTGGGGATATTGTCGGATTCCTCTGCAAGAAGGGAGGACTTGAAGCTGCTGAAATCGGCAAGATCGATGTGAATGACCGTTATACATATGTAGCGGTTAGTCGGGCAAAAATGAATCAGGTTCTGCGTCAGACCCAAGGCGAAAAAATTAAAGGAATTAAGACGGTAATAGAGCCTGTAAGATAGAAATTTGCTACTTCTGAGTGGCAAAATGTAAGAAAATAACTAAAAATGCTTGATTTTTGTGCAAAAATTTGTCCAATTCAAATTAAAAGTGTAACTTCGCGCCGTCTAACAAAACAGTGACAGAATAATAAAATAAATACTAACTCAAATTCACAATCAAAATGAAGAAGTACAACTTTAACGCCGGTCCCTCAATGCTCCCACGTGAGGTGATTGAAAAGACCGCTCAACAGTGTTTAGACTTCAATGGTTCAGGTCTCTCTCTGATGGAGATCAGCCATCGTGCCAAAGATTTCCAGCCTGTAGTGGATGAAGCTGTGGCTCTTGTCAAGGAGCTGCTGCAAGTTCCAGAGGGCTATTCTGTGATTTTCCTCGGCGGTGGTGCTTCGCTGGAGTTTTGTATGATTCCATACAACTTCCTTATTAAGAAGGCTGCTTATTTGAACACAGGTGTTTGGGCAAAGAAAGCCATGAAGGAAGCAAAATTGTTTGGCGAAGTAGTAGAGGTGGCTTCTTCAGCAGATGCCAACTATACTTTCATTCCAAAGGATTGGACTGTGCCCGCTGATGTTGATTATCTCCATATTACAACCAACAATACCATCTATGGTACTGAGATGCGTAAGGATCTGGATGTAAATGTACCTTTAATTGCAGACATGTCTTCTGATATTTTCAGCCGTCCTATTGACGTTAAGAAGTATGATGCAATCTACGCTGGAGCACAGAAAAATCTGGCTATGGCTGGTGTAACAATTGTAATCGTGAAAGACGAGAAATTGGGTAAAGCTCCTCGTGAGATTCCTACCATGCTTGACTATCGTACACACGTAGAAAAGGGGTCTATGTTTAACACTCCTCCTGTGGTCCCCATCTATTCTGCTCTTGAAACTCTCCGTTGGATTAAGAAAAACGGCGGCGTAGAGACAATGGATAAGTTGGCTCAGAAGCGCGCAGAAATCGTTTACGGAGAAATCGACCGCAACAAGTTGTTCCGTGGAACTGCAGCAACAGAGGATCGCTCGCTGATGAATATCTGTTTCGTAATGAACGACGAGTACAAAGAACTGGAGAAAGAATTCCTTGACTTCGCTGTATCTAAGGGTATGGTAGGTGTGAAGGGACACCGTTCTGTAGGAGGTTTCCGTGCATCATGCTACAATGCTCAGACCATTGAAGGTTGCGAGGCTCTTGTAGCTTGTATGAAAGAATTTGAAGCTAAACATTAATTCTGACAACAATGAAAGTATTAGTAGCAACAGAAAAACCATTTGCAGCAGCTGCTGTCAATGGTATCAAGGCCGAAGTAGAGGCTGCCGGCAACGAACTCGTGTTGCTGGAGAAATATACAGAAAAAGCGCAATTGCTTGATGCAGTGAAAGATGCCGATGCAATGATTATCCGTTCTGATAAGGTTGATGCAGAGGTGCTTGATGCGGCAAAACAATTGAAAATTGTGGTTCGTGCAGGAGCTGGTTATGATAATATTGACCTTGCAGCTGCCACAGCTCATCAGGTAGTGGCTGAGAATACACCAGGCCAAAACTCAAATGCAGTTGCTGAACTTGTATTTGGCATGTTGGTAATGGCTGTTCGTGGTTTCTACAACGGTAAGAGCGGTTCGGAACTGTTTGGTAAGAAACTCGGTATACTGGCTTTTGGTAACGTTGGTCGTAACGTAGCCCGTATCGCCAAAGGATTTGGAATGGATGTTTATGCCTATGATGCTTTCTGTCCAGCAGAAGTCATTGAACAGGCTGGCGTGCATGCAGTAGCCAATCAGGATGCTCTCTTTGAAACTTGCGATGTTGTTTCGTTGCACATTCCTGCTACTCCGGAAACCAAGCAGAGCATTAATTATGCATTGGTAAACAAACTGAAGAAGGGTGGCGTGCTCGTAAATACAGCTCGTAAGGAAGTTATCAACGAACCCGAACTCTTGAAACTCATGGCAGAAAGAGAAGACCTGAAATATGTAACAGACATTATGCCTGAAGCTGATGCGGAATTCCGTAAATTTGAAGGTCGTTACTTCTCTACTCCGAAAAAAATGGGTGCACAGACTGCTGAGGCTAATATCAATGCTGGTATTGCTGCTGCAAAGCAAATCAATGCATTCTTTAAGGATGGTTGCACAAAATTCCAGGTAAACAAATAATTTTTCTAAACTGATATTACCATCGTGATATGTGGTTTCGGCCGTATGTCACGATGGTTCTTTTTTGTCTTTTATCGGACATAAGCTAACTCAAGAATAAGGGCAATCTGGCGTGAGGCTTTTGAGGCTTCTGGCGGCTCTTTTTTTTTGTTTTAGGTTATTTCTTTTTCTTTTTTTGTAAACTGGTAAATAATGTTTGGTGTACAGTATGCAATACGAAAAAATAGCAACAAAATAGAAACTCCTGATATAAAGCTCGGATAAACAAGAGAAATGATGCGAAACATTTTGCATTCTCGTATCTTTTGTGTACTTTTGCATCAAGTATTACTCAAAAACAAAAACAACTATGGCAACAATCAAACCGTTCAAGGGTGTACGCCCTCCCAAAGAACTTGTAGAACAAGTGGAGAGTCGTCCGTACGATGTTCTCGATTCTGAAGAAGCACGTGCTGAAGCAGGAGACAATGAGAAGAGTCTTTACCATATTATCAAACCGGAAATTGATTTTCCTGTAGGTACTTCAGAGTATGATCCGCGTGTTTATGAAAAGGCTGCAGAAAACTTCAAGAAGTTCCAAGATAAGGGATGGCTTGTGCAAGATGCCGATGAACACTATTATATCTATGCTCAGACTATGAACGGCAAAACTCAATATGGTCTTGTCGTTGGTGCTTATGTAGATGACTACATAAATGGCAATATCAAGAAACATGAACTGACCCGTCGAGATAAGGAAGAGGATCGTATGAAGCATGTACGTGTCAACGATGCTAATATTGAACCGGTGTTCTTTGCATATCCAGACAATGATGTGCTCGATAAACTTATTGCACGCTACGCAGCAACAGAGCCTGAATATGATTTCATAGCTCCGATAGACGGATTCCGACATCAGTTCTGGGTAATTGCTGATGAGGCTGATATTCAGACCATCACCGAGGAATTTGCCAAGATGCCCAGCCTTTATATTGCTGACGGTCACCACCGCTCTGCGGCTGCTGCACTTGTGGGAGCTGAGAAGCAAAAGCAGAATCCTAACCACAAAGGAACTGAAGAGTATAATTATTTTATGGCTGTTTGTTTCCAAGCCAGCCAACTCACCATCCTTGATTACAACCGAGTTGTTAAAGATCTCAATGGATTGACTTCGGAAGAGTTTCTTGCTGCCTTACAGGTTAATTTCATCGTTGAAGACAAAGGAGAAGAAATCTACAAACCGCAACGTTTGCATGAATTCTCACTCTATCTTGACGGACACTGGTTTGCTTTGACAGCAAAAGAGGGTACTTACGACAATACTGACCCAATCGGGGTGCTTGATGTGGATATCTCCAGTCGTTTGATTCTCGACGAGATTCTCAACATTGGTGACCTCCGTTCTTCTAAGCGTATTGACTTTGTGGGGGGCCTTCGTGGACTTGGTGAGCTCAAACGCCGTGTTGACAGTGGAGAAATGCGTGCAGCTTTAGCACTTTATCCTGTAACAATGCAGCAAATCATGGATATTGCCGATAGTGGAAAAATTATGCCGCCAAAGGCAACTTGGTTTGAACCAAAATTGCGCTCAGGACTTGTAATCCATAAACTGTCATAAACATACGGTTAATAATGGCGTCTTTTGGGACGTCCTTGAAAAACGTTAGATGACTGACGAATTTAAAACAATATCAGCGACAAGCGAGGGATACTACACCGAAAAACGGAGCAAGTTCCTCGCTTTCGCTCATCATGTGGAAAATCATGATGAAATAAAACTTATCTTGGCAGGGTATCGAAAAAAGTACTACGATGCTCGCCATGTTTGTTATGCGTATATGCTTGGTGCCGAACGTGCTGATTTTCGTGCAAATGATGATGGCGAACCAAGTAGTACAGCAGGAAAACCTATCTTGGGACAAATCAATTCAAACGAACTGACAGATATCCTTATTGTTGTCGTTAGATATTATGGCGGTGTCAATCTCGGAACTTCAGGACTTATTGTGGCTTACCGTGAAGCAGCAGCAGATGCTTTGGCGCATGCGAAGATGGAGTTGCGACAGGTGGAAGAAGAAGTCAGCTATACCTTTACCTATCCACAAATGAACGATGTAATGCGTATAGTCAAAGATATGAATCCACGTATTATTTCACAAACATATGATAATACCTGTGTCATCCGTATGGCTATCCGTAAAAGTGAGGCGCAACAATTACGTGACAGATTGGCGAAATTGTTGTAATACAGCGTATAATTTTGGATATTTCAGAAAAAAAAGTTACCTTTGCACATTATTTAATAAAGGAAACAAAAAAACAAAATAAAACTATGGCAAAGAGATTCGCCGAACACGGCGGTTTGAACTTGACGCAGGTTAACAATGATATCCTGCAGATGTGGAAAGATAAGAACGTTTTCTTACGCTCTATTGACGAGCGAGAGGGATGCCCACAATTCGTATTCTTTGAGGGACCTCCCTCAGCAAACGGACATCCTGGAATCCATCACGTACTTGCCCGTTCTATAAAAGATACTTTCAATAGATACAAGACCATGCAGGGCTATCAAGTACATCGTAAAGCAGGGTGGGATACTCATGGACTGCCTGTGGAGCTTGGAGTGGAGAAAGAACTCGGAATTACTAAGGCAGATATTGATAATAAAGAGAGCGAACGCTATATTTCTACAGAAGATTACAACCGTAAATGCCGTGAAAATGTGATGATGTACACCGCAGAATGGCGTGATCTTACTGAACGTATGGGTTACTTTGTGGATCTTGACCATCCCTATATCACTTACGACAATAAGTATATTGAAACCCTGTGGTGGCTTCTTAAGCAATTCTACCAGAAGAACCTTCTCTATAAGGGATACACTATACAGCCTTATTCGCCAGCAGCAGGAACGGGACTCTCGTCACATGAGTTGAACCAACCTGGTTGCTATCGTGATGTAAAGGATACTACTTGTACAGGAATGTTCAAAATCAAAGAGGCAGAAGGAAATGCTGTCGTTGATGCACTCAAACAAAAAGGATGGGGCGAGCTTTATTTCCTTGCTTGGACAACTACGCCTTGGACTCTTGCGGCTAACTCAGCACTCTGCGTAGGTCCTAAAATAGATTATGTGGCTGTTGAAACCTTTAATCCCTATACAGCAGCTCCCGTTACTGTCGTAATGGCAGAAGCACGCTTGAACGCATACTTTAAGCAAGAAGGTAAAAATGCTGATTTTGAAGCGTATAAGGCTGGTGATAAAATTATTCCTTGGCGTGTTGTAGAACATTATAAAGGAACCGATCTCGAGAATATTCATTATGAGCAGTTGCTGCCCATGATTTCGCCAATCGGTGAAGGCGCATTCCGTGTTATCCTTGGTGATTATGTGACCACTGAGGATGGTACAGGTATCGTACATATTGCACCAAACTTTGGTGCTGATGATGCTTTTGTTGCCAAAAAAGCTGGTGTTCCTGCCATTGTCTTGATCGATAAGAAAGGCGCAGAGCGTCCTGTAGTCGATCTCGAAGGTAAATACTATTTGGTTGAAGATCTCGATGCTGATTTTGTTAGCAAGTATGTTAATCTGGAAGAGTGGGGTAAATATAGTGGTCGTTATGTCAAAAATGCCTACGATGACACACTTACCGATAAAGACGAAACGCTCGACATCAGTATTTGTATGGACCTAAAAGCTGCTGGCAAGGTTTTCAAAATTGAGAAACATGTCCATAGCTATCCACATTGTTGGCGTACCGACAAACCAGTACTTTATTATCCACTCGATTCTTGGTTTATCCGAAGCTCGGCTTGCAAGGAGAGAATGAGCGAACTTAACAAAACCATCAACTGGCAACCTGAATCAACAGGAAGTGGACGTTTTGGCAACTGGCTTGACAACCTCAATGACTGGAACCTGTCACGTTCACGCTTCTGGGGTACTCCTTTGCCTATTTGGCGTTCAGAAGAAGGAGAAGAAATCTGTATCGGAAGTGTAGAAGAACTCTACAATGAAATAGAAAAATCAGTGGCTGCAGGCTTCATGAAGTCAAATCCATTGAAAGACCAAGGCTTTGTGCCAGGAAATATGTCGCAGGAAAACTACGACAAAATAGACTTGCACCGTCCTTACGTTGATTATATTATTCTGGTTAGCCAATCTGGTAAGCCAATGAAGCGTGAAGCAGACTTGATCGATGTTTGGTTCGATTCTGGTTCTATGCCTTATGCACAGATTCACTATCCATTTGAAAATCAAGATGCTATTGATAAGAAGAAAGCTTTCCCCGCTGACTTTATCAACGAGGGAGTCGATCAGACACGTGGTTGGTTCTTCACACTGCATGCAATCGCTACGATGATTTTCGATTCGGTAGCTTTCAAGAATGTAATATCATCAGGTCTTGTGTTGGACGCAAAAGGAAACAAAATGTCGAAACACGTCGGCAATGTGGTGAATCCTTTCGATATGATAGAGAAATATGGTACAGATGCCGTACGTCTTTACATGATGACCAATTCAGAACCTTGGGACAACTTGAAGTTTGACCCAGAGGGAGTGGATGAAGTGCGTCGCAAGTTCTTTGGAACACTTTACAATACATACAGCTTCTTTGCTTTGTATGCAAACGTAGATGGTTTTGAACCAGGCCAGCAGCAGATAGACTTTGCAAAACGTCCAGAAATTGACCGTTGGATTCTGTCTTGCTTGAATACATTGATTAAGAAAGTAACTGCAGAACTCGAAAACTATGATCCAACACGTGCAGGTCGTCTAATAGATGCATTTGTAAACAACGACCTTTCCAACTGGTACGTACGTCTTAATCGTAAACGTTTCTGGGGTAAGGAAATGAGTGACGACAAACGTTCAGCCTACGAGACTCTTTATACCTGTCTGATGACTGTAAGCCGCTTGTTGGCTCCATTTGCACCGTTCTATTCTGATCAGTTGTATCGTGACCTTGGTGGAGAGAAAGACAGCGTACACCTTGATGCTTATCCTACTGCAGATGAAGCATTGATAGACGCTGACCTTGAAGCAAGAATGGAAATGGCACAACAGATTACGTCTATGGTTCTTGCCTTGCGTCGTAAGGTCAATATCAAGGTACGTCAACCGCTACAGAGCATCATGATTCCTGCCACTGCAGAACAAAAGCGTCACATAGAGGCTGTCAAAGATCTTATACTTAATGAAGTTAATGTCAAGGAGCTTAACTTTGTTGAAGGTGCAGGTATCCTTGTCAAGAAAGTGAAATGCAATTTCCGTACAATGGGTAAGAAGTATGGTAAACTCATGAAAGGTGTTGCAGCACAGATGAGTGGACTCTCTCAGGAACAGATTGCTGATTTGGAGAATAAAGGTACTATTGCCATACAGGTTGACGGACAGAATCTTGATGTCGAACTGGCAGACGTAGAAATCATTAGTGAAGATATTCCCGGATGGCTTGTTGCTAACGAGGGTTCATTGACCGTTGCCCTTGAGGTCGAACTCACCGATGAGCTCAAGCAAGAGGGTATGGCTCGTGAAATTATCAACCGTGTGCAGAATATCCGTAAGGATAGCGGTTTGGAAATCACAGACCGTATTCAAATCGTTCTTGCACCAAATGCAGAAATTGAGCAGGCTGTTAAGGGATTTGGTGATTATATCAAGACACAGGTTCTCGCCGATGATATTACTATCAGCCCCAATGATGGCATAGAAGTGGAATTTGATGATTTCAAACTGAATATACAAGTAACAAAATCCTGATTATAACAAATCCTAAATTTAAGTATTATGGCAACAGAAAAGACCAGATACACAGATGAAGAACTGGAAGAGTTCCGTCAGATTATCAACGAAAAGTTGGCATTGGCCAAACGTGATTACGATCAGATG
Source organism: Prevotella sp. P4-98 (assembly GCF_002251405.1). Lineage (NCBI taxonomy): Bacteria > Pseudomonadati > Bacteroidota > Bacteroidia > Bacteroidales > Prevotellaceae > Prevotella > Prevotella sp. P4-98. The sequence continues at coordinate 57,636 of NZ_NPJC01000038.1, forward strand.
ATGCGAGTTCTGATGAATCAAGACTCTAATGATGTTGATGATACATCACCAACATATAAGGCTCTTGAAGAAGGAAGTGCTGCCCAGTCGAAAGAAGAAATTATCTCGCTTGCAGCTCGTCAGCAGAAGTTCATTCAAGGACTGAAAGCAGCATTGGTTCGTATTGAGAACAAAACTTATGGTATAGACCGGATTACCGGAAAACTCATACCAAAAGAACGCCTGCGTGCCGTTCCTCATGCCACCTTAAGTGTGGAGTCGAAAATGGCTGGCAAAAAATAGGTAAATGGCACTGAATCTTAAGATGAAACGCGGATGGATGGCAGCACTTATAGTGACCGCCATCCTCTTGATTGACCAAATTATCAAGATATTGGTCAAAACGAATATGGCACTCCACGAGCAGATAGAAATCTTCTCGTGGTTTAAAATCGTGTTCATTGAAAACAATGGTATGGCTTATGGAATGGAGATTGGCAGTAAACTGATACTTTCAATCTTTCGTATCATTGCCGTTGCCATACTCGGCTGGTATATTGTTCGACAGGTTAAGAAGAATGCACGTTGGGGATATATTGCCTGTTTGTCCATGGTAATGGCAGGTGCGGCAGGAAATATTTTTGATTCGATGTTCTATGGTCTGATATTCAACGCATCGTCCAATTATTATGTCTCATACTTCGTGCCCTTTGGAACAGGCTATGCTCCGTTTCTGATGGGTAAGGTGGTTGACATGTTCTATTTCCCACTTATCGTTACTACCTGGCCTGAGTGGATACCAAGAGTAGGTGGAAATCCATTTGTTTTCTTCAGCCCTGTCTTTAACTTTGCGGATGCGGCTATTTCAGTAGGTGCTGTTCTGTTGTTGCTTTTCTATAGGAAAGAAATTGGTGAGATTGAATTTAGAAGAAGCAAATGAAAATTGGCGCAACGAGGTATGCGCTCTAAAAAACGTGAATATGAAACATATAATAGTCATAATTCTGCTTCTGTCAGTTACGTTCTCCTGCAAACCCACAGTACCGGCTGACTATATTCAACCCAGCGACATGGAAGACATCCTTTATGATTACCATGTTGCTCAAGCTATGGGGCGTGAAGGACAAAAGAACAGCCTACCGTATGATGAGAATGGCTATTTTCAAGCTGTTTTACGTAAATATCAGGTTACAGAAGCTGAATTTGACTCTTCATTGGTGTACTATTACTCTCATGCTGAGAGACTGAAGAAAATATACCAGAATGTTAGTGAACGTCTCAATAACGAAGCTTCTGCCCTTGGTGTGACAAGTGGCTCTTTCGGACTTTCTACTTATGGTACAACAGGTGATACTGCCAATGTTTGGCGCGGTCCTTCGGAAGTGATGTTAATGCCATTGCCCACAGCCAATCGTTTTGACTTCTCCCTGAAAGCAGATTCCAGTTATCATAAAGGTGACAGTTTCATGTTCCAGTTTAACTCCGATTACATCTACGAGGCGGGCTCTCGTGATGCTGTAGTGTGCCTCTTATCTACATATGAAGGCGACAGTATCGTACAGACCGTTTATCATATCACGATGTCTGGACTTTCACAAATTCGTGTTCCTGTCAATCGTGACTATCGATTGAAGGAAATGACAGGTTTTGTTTATCTTGCTTCAGACCATCAAGATCGCAATGTACGTCGTATGATGTTTATTAACGACTTGCAACTGATTCGATTCCATCAGAGAAAAGAAGAACAAAACGACAAACCATTATCTGTAGAACCTATTAAAGATGAAACCAAGAAGGATAGCATGCTTAGAATTAAAGATGCCAGACCATTGTCTGCTGACACGGCAGGTCGTAATGATACAAAACGGAATCATACGCGAAGTATTCCCGTTAAACAAAGAATACCCATACACGGAATGGGTGCCCAAACGTCTGGAAGTAAGAAATGACGCACAGGGCAGACCAACCCTTTGGGATGATAACAAACCAATAACATAAAATAAAACAGAACCATATGAGCATCAAGGTACGTTTGGCACTGATGAACTTCATCGAGTTTGCCGTTTGGGGAGCATACCTCATATCTATGGGCAATTATCTTGGTAAAGCGGGTATGGGAGCAGAAATCTCATGGTTCTATGCCATTCAAGGTGTTGTCTCAATCTTTATGCCTACACTTATAGGTATTGTGGCTGACAAATATATCCAGCCTCAACGTCTGTTGGGTTTGTGTCATCTTCTTGCAGGAGTTTCGATGTGTGGTTTGTTCTGGATGGGACAGACCGCTGGTCAGCCAGATGAATCCCTGTTTATGGCTGTTTATACCTTTAGTGTTGCTTTCTATATGCCTACCTTGGCATTATCCAATACGGTGGCATTTACAATATTGAAGAACAATGGCCTTGATACGGTAAAAGATTTCCCACCCATTCGCGTGTTTGGAACAGTTGGTTTCATTGTCATGATGTGGCTTGTGAACTGTGCTGCATGGGATAATGGATCCTTGCTCTTTGTCTTGGGTGACAACAACAATAAGTTCCAATATACTCATTTCCAGTTCTTGGTTTCTGGCCTGATGAGTTTGGTACTTTTCTTGTATTGTTTCACATTCCCAGAGTGCAAATTAGTGAAGAAGGAAAAACAATCGCTTTCAGAAGCATGGGGACTTGACGCTTTCCGGTTATTCAAGAGCAAGCAGATGGCACTTTTCTTCATTTTCTCCGCCATGTTGGGCATGTCTTTGCAGGTTACCAATGGTTATGCAACTCCATTTATCACATCATTCAAAGGTGATCCTGCCATGATAAATACGTTTGCTGCCAACAACGCAACGCTGTTGGTGTCAATATCCCAGGTGGCCGAAGCACTTTGCATCCTGTTGATACCGTTTGTCCTTAAACGTTATGGTATCAAGATTGTCATGCTCATTGCCATGTTTGCATGGGTTTTACGCTTTGGATTCTTTGGATTGGGAAATCCTGCTTTCCCTGGAGTTATCCTGTTTGTGTTGTCGTGTATTGTATATGGTGTGGCTTTCGATTTCTTCAATGTGTCTGGCGGACTTTTTGTCGATCAGAAGTGCGACATCAAGGTGCGCGCCTCTGCACAAGGACTGTTTATGCTGATGACGAATGGCCTTGGTGCCACCATTGGTACGTTATTGGCAGGTAAGATCATCAATCATTATTGTGCGTTCACTCCAGATGGTTATCTGATGGGTGATTGGCGCACTTGTTGGTTGATATTTGCGGGTTATGCACTTGTGGTGGGAATCCTTTTCGCCATTCTGTTCAAACCTAAGAATATGTAAATTTGAAATGGAAAAGAATGAAAGAAGTTCGGTATTTCTATGTTCCAAAGGCTGGTGAGTGCGACGCCTTACCATCCGCAGAAGCACAACATGCTGTTCGGGTGTTGCGTTTGCAACCAGGCGATGAGATGATGTTAATGGATGGAGAGGGAACTTTCTATAAGGCGGAGGTCTCTGTTGCGTCCAATCATCATTGCTTATACCGCATCCTTGAGACATTACCACAACAGCGTCCTTGGAGTGGACGTATTCATTTGGCTATTGCACCGACAAAGATGCTTGACCGTATGGAATGGTTGTTGGAAAAAGCTGTGGAAGTGGGAGTCGATGATATTTCATTTTTGGATTGTCGCTTTTCGGAACGTCGGCAAATCAAACTTCCACGAATGGAAAAAATCGTGATTTCGGCCATGAAACAGAGCCGAAAGGCATGGAAAACGAATCTTGATGAAATGCAATCTTTCAGCCAGTTTGTCGCTGCAGAACGACCTGGTGACAAGTTTATTGCCCATTGCTATGAAGAAGTCGAACGTACTTATCTTTTTGACGAATTGAATCATCTGCCTGCAGACACACCTGTTACCATACTTGTTGGTCCTGAAGGTGATTTCTCTATAGAAGAGGTGCGACAGGCTATCAGTCTGGGATACAAATCCGTACATTTGGGAAAGAGTCGTCTGCGTACGGAAACAGCAGGATTGTCTGCTGTAATGATGGCTCAGTTGAGTAAACCTTATAAAACAGATTAGTCATGCATAGCATTTCTTTTAATCAAGTGACTCCACGGGTGTTTGCAGAGGTTACAGATTTGCATTCAGAAGTGTGGAAGTCACAGGTAACCTTTGAACGTGGCAAGAAATACCTTGTCGCAGCAGATAGTGGCTGTGGTAAAAGTACGTTCTGTAGTTATCTTCAGGGTTATAGAAATGATTATACAGGACAGATTCTTTTCGACAAGACGGATATTAAATCTTATGCTATTAGGCAATGGGTAGAAGTTCGCCAACGTCATATCGCTATGCTCTTTCAGGAAATGCGCCTTTTCGCGGAACTTACTGCGTATGAAAACGTAATGATAAAGAATCGCCTGACTTCTTCAGCGTCGGCGGTTGAAGTCAAAGACTGGTTTTCGCGGCTTGGACTTTCTGACAAACTTGATGTGAAGGCAGGTCAACTTTCACAAGGTCAACAGCAAAGGGTAGCCTTGCTGCGCTCTCTTGTACAGCCTTTTGATTTTCTCGTAGCTGACGAACCCATTTCTCACCTTGATGACACGAATTCCTATGAAATGGCTCATATCATCAGAGAGATAATAGATAAAAATGGAGCTGGTCTTATAGTAACAAGTATAGGGCGCGATCTTCCATTTGATTATGATAAAACATTAAAACTATAAAACATAAATACAGAGCAAAAATGAAAAACGTAGAATACTGGCAACCGGAGCTTGAGACCATGCCCCGTCAGCAATTAGAGGCACTTCAGGTAGAAAAACTCCGTCGAACTATTGACATATGCCTTCAATCCCCCTTTTACAAACGGGTGTTGGGCGAACGAGGTATTACATCAGATACTATCAAGACCATTGATGATGTAAGACGCTTGCCTTTTACCACTAAACAGGACTTGCGCGAAAACTATCCTTTCGGACTTGTTGGAGGCAATATGAAAGATGCAATCCGCATCCATTCTTCCAGTGGTACAACAGGAAATCCGACAGTTGTGACATATTCTCGCCATGATATAGAGTCATGGGCAAATATGATTGCTCGTAGTATGTATATGGTTGGTTGCAGAGATACTGATGTCTTCCAAAATTCCAGTGGCTACGGCATGTTTACTGGCGGATTAGGTTTCCAGTATGGTGCAGAAAAACTTGGAGCCACTACGGTACCTGCTGCTGCTGGTAACTCTAAGCGTCAGATTATGTTCATCCGTGATTTTGGCACTACTTGTCTTCATGCCATTCCGTCTTATGCCATTCGTCTTGCGGAAGTTTTTCATGAAGAAGGTATAGATCCACGAAGCACAAAGTTGCATACTCTGTTTATAGGGGCAGAGCCACATACAGATGAGCAACGACGTCGCATCGAGCGATTGTTGGGGGTGAAAGCCTATAATTCTTTTGGAATGACCGAGATGAATGGTCCTGGTGTAGCTTTTGAGTGTCAGGAACAAAACGGTATGCACCTCTGGGAAGATAACTACATCTTGGAAATCATAGATCCCGATACTTTAGAACCCGTTCCTGATGGAGAAATCGGAGAAATGGTTCTTACCACTCTCGACCGTACTATGATGCCCATTTTGCGTTATCGCACTCATGATTTGACTCGTATTCTGCCTGGCGATTGCCCGTGCGGACGCACTCATAGACGCATTGACCGTATCAAAGGTCGTACAGATGACATGTTCATCATTAAGGGAGTTAATGTGTTCCCCATGCAAGTGGAAAAGATACTTGTCAAATATCCCGGTTTGGGAAGCAATTATCTTATTACGCTTGATTCAGAAGGCGATAATGATGTAATGACTGTTGATGTGGAACTCGATGGATTGAATACAGACGTCTATCCCGAACTTCAGAGAATGACCAAAGACATTCAGCGTGCATTGAAAGACGAAATACTTCTTACGCCTCGTGTACGTTTGGTAAAGAAGGGGTCTCTTCCGCAGAGTGAAGGTAAGGCGGTGCGTGTAAAAGATCTTCGTCCCGGACGTGGATAAGACAGGGATAAAAATGAACCGAACATGAGAAAGATAATAATCCTTGGAATATTGATATTGACGACTTTCGCAGCTGAGGCACAAAATACGATGAAAGATGTATTTCTCAGCATGCCGAAATCGTTAACACCTGAATTGACAGAAAACAACAGACTTGACATGGTGGATTTCATAGAATCGAAAATGAAAGCTCGTGTAGATAATCTGTTGGATGGACATAGCGAATTGCTGATGCTTAACGATAAAGCGTTCTCTTTGCAAATAAGTGAAACCTTGCGGTATGATGTCCGCTTGCTGTTGGCAGATGGAGACAGTATCATCTGTTTGGTAGCTACTTATGGAAAAGATGCTCCAGAAAGTAATGTAACATTTTATAAGGCCAGTTGGGAACCGATTCCATCCAGCCAGTTGATCACTCTTCCTCAACAGATGTATGTGGCCTCATTTGTTTCTCCAGATAATTCCGATTTGCAGATAATATATTCTCAGGCTCTTAATCCTGTTGCTATGGAAGGACAAAAAAATGAAAAAGAAATAGCTGTGATGTTGAAGTGGAATGGCAAAAGGTTTAATGAAAGTTAAAAATTTGAAGAAATATACGAAAACTCTTGCGGGTATAAAAAAAAACGTCTATATTTGCAACGTGTTTTTCATGGTATTAGATTATTAAGGTTAATTGAAAATTGCTTGTCGTGAGACAAGCAATTTTTTTTGAAATGTATCATACCTTAAAACCAATTACTACAATCTTGATTAAATCATTCAATACTAATAATAACTATTATGGAAACAGAACAACTATCGACAGTTAAGAAAACCATCGTAGGCGTACAATTTCTCTTTGTGGCTTTCGGTGCAACTGTTCTTGTGCCACTACTGATTGGCATTGATCCTGCAACGGCTTTATTTACCGCAGGTCTGGGAACATTTCTCTTTCATTTTCTTACCAAAGGGAAAGTCCCGATTTTTCTGGGAAGTTCATTTGCTTTTATTGCCCCAATTATCGCTGCTTCCAAACAGTGGGGGCTTCCAGGGACAATAGCGGGACTAACCAGTGTATCATTAGTCTATTTTGTGATGAGTGCTCTTGTCAAGTGGCAAGGAAAACGTCTTCTTGACCGTATCTTTCCTCCTATTGTCATTGGGCCTGCTATTATTCTGATAGGTCTGTCGTTATCAGGAAGTGCTGTGAATATGGCAAAGACCAATTGGATCTTGGCTTTTGCTGCGCTTATCACAGCTATTCTCGTTTTGACCTTTTGCCGTGGACTTATGAAACTTGTTCCTATTATAACAGGTGTGGTAGTTGGTTATGTGTTGGCCATTGCAATGGGTGAGGTCGATTTCTCTGGAGTAATCGCTGCGCCTTGGATATCCTGCCCTGTGTCGTTTGACACGTTGAGTCATTTCTCTTGGGGACCTTTTATCTATATGTTGCCAGTGGCAATAGCTCCGGTTCTTGAGCACATTGGAGATGTTTACGTTGTAAGTGCGGTTGCTGACAAGGATTTTGTCAAGGAGCCAGGCCTTCATCGGACAATGCTGGGAGACGGAGCTGCCTGTTTGGCATCTGCCGTACTTGGTGGTCCTCCCGAAACAACCTATTCTGAAGTGACTGGTGCAATGTCTATCACAAAAGTCACCAGTCCGGTTGTTATCCGGATTGCAGCAGCCACAGCCATCTGCTTTTCTATTGTAGGCAAACTTAGTGCATTGCTTCAGAGTATTCCTCAGGCTGTTTTGGGCGGCATCATGCTTCTTCTGTTTGGAACGATTGCAAGTGTTGGTGTTCAGAATCTGATGCATAATAAGGTTGATTTAAACAAAACGCGCAATGTCATCATCATGTCTGTCATGTTGACCATGGGATTGGGTGGGGCAGTGCTCTCGTCAGGTTCATTTACCATTTCTGGCATTGGCCTCTCAGCAGTTGTTGGTGTAGTGTTGAATTTGATTCTTCCAGACAAGAAAGCTGAGTGAAAACTCACCAATATCAATGGTCCCCTGAAATTATTAACGAAGTTCCCAGCGATATAAATACTAATCCGCAATGCCTAATTTAGGTGTTGCGGATTTTTATAGGTATGCTCGGCATAATTCTAAATAGGCAATAAAACAACAAAGGGCATAACTAATCCCAAAAATATTGTTGTTCAATTTACATTGCGTCCATTCTTCCGTCCTTATGAGTAGAAAGAATAGCAAACGAAGAATGAAATTTCCCCTTCGATATTATGGTTTCAATGATGCGAAGAACATGAGTTTGTAAAGATTGTACAGTTGTGAGACAGGTCTCTCGCCATTTAGGTTGCGCATGAGATAATAGCCGATGGAACTTCTATATATTAAGCGTAAAACAGGCAAGAGTCCAATCTTCTTAAGAACTTCCACATGCTGGAGTAACCGAGAGTAGGGGACAATGTCTTTACGGAATTTATACAAAGTATGCATAGCTTCTTCCGTCTTGATCATGAAATAAGTGTTTGATTCAAAACGGGTGAGATATACAGGATTCTCAATGTGTGAGATGATGATTCCGTTTTGTTTCAATGTCTTTCCGAAAATCACATCCTCGTAGCCGTATTGGCGAAAGCGTTCATCAAAACGGCAACCTTCCATTACTTTGTGTTCGATGAGAAAATTGGTGGTTCTGAAATTCTTGTATGGGTTGCGTTTCCGTTGTTTTGCAGTATATTCTTTCTCATGCGTTTTCTCGTAATGGTAGCGCAAACTGTGACGCAGTTTATTTGCATCTCCACCAATGCATAAGCCACCACAAACCACCGAAGCCTTGTTGTCAAGATAGCGTTTCAGATAGTCTGGGTCAAGGATGTCCACATCGCAGTCAAGAAATAGTAATGTGTCATATTCTGCCTTGTCTGCCAACCAGTTGCGGATGATTGCGCGCCCCATGTTTTCTTCATGGATGATATAACGCACATGGTCGATTGCTGCCACTGGTCTGTTCTGATCAACGTATTTGGGATTGGTAGAACCATCTTCGACAACGATAATTTCGAAGTCGATGCCACAATTGACAGCTTGAACGTGTAGTTCTTGGACCAACGCACAGCAGTTTCTGTTGAATACAGGTATAAGTATGGATAATCCTTGCTTGTACATGATTGCAAAAGTAGTAAAAAATGCTTGTATGGTGAAATTTTGTCGATATTATTTTGCATTTTTCTTGAATTATAGTACTTTTGCGCGACATTTTAATAATATAGGCATAAGAACAATGAAAAAGTTATCTTTGAAATCAGTTATTATGGGCTTCATGCTCATGATGTGTGCAATCGCAAATGCACAGTCAATCAGTGGCGTACTTGATAGCGTACTTGGCAATAATACCACCAGTAGCGGAGGTTCGAATCTTATTTCTAATCTTACTGCTATCTTCTCAGGTAAGAAACAGGCCAGTGCAGCAAATATTGTCGGAACATGGGTTTATGAAGAACCAGCCATCGTTCTTAAATCAGACAATGTGTTGACGAATGCTGCGGCCAAGATTGCGGCCAACAAGATGGAAAGTATTCTTCAGACCAAACTGACAACCGTAGGCATCAAACCAGGTGCAATGACGATGACTTTCAAACAAGATGGTACTTTCACTTCAACATTAAAGGGAAAGACCACCCAAGGAAAATGGAGTGTCAAGGACTCCAAGTTGCAGCTTACCACGTTGGGTGTTAAGTCAGTCAGCATCACCACTCAGTTGGAAGGCAAGAAACTCATGTTTGTTGCAAACTCAACCAAGTTGCTCAATCTCTTCAAGGCATTTGGTTCCAAGTCGGGTAACGCAAACCTCCAGACCGTTTCCAAATTGATGAAAAATGTGAATGGAATGGAAGTCGGTGTGACGATGAAAAAGAAGTAAAATGCGGCGTAATACCCGTAATTGGTTAAAAAAACGAAAACAAAAGGATAAAACTTTTCAAAAAACGCTGATATTCCGAAAAATAGCAGTACCTTTGCATCCGCTATTACGAGATAGTAGCACGAAATTCAATTATTAAACATTAAAAGTTATTTAAAACAATGGCAACAAAAATCAGATTGCAACGTCGCGGTCGTAAGAGCTATGCTTTCTATAGCATCGTAATCGCAGACGCAAGAGCACCACGTGATGGTAAATTTACTGAGAAGATTGGAACTTTCAACCCTAACACCAATCCTGCCACAGTAGATTTGAATTTCGAACGCGCACTTTACTGGGTAGAGGCAGGCGCACAGCCCACCGATACCGTTCGCAACATCCTTAGCGGTGAGGGCGTTTACCTGATGAAGCACCTCCGTGGTGGTATTAAGAAGGGCGCTTTCGACGAGGCTGCTGCTCAGAAGAAGTTCGACGCATGGAAGGCTGACAAGCAGAAGGGTCTCGACAAGGTTCGTGAAGACGAGGTCAAAGCCAAGAAAGAGGCTGCTGCTCAGGAGCTCGCTCAGGAAAAGAAACTGAATGAGGAAATGGCCAAGAAGGTAGCTGAGAAGAAGGCTGCTGCTGAGGCTGCAAAGGCAGAGGAAGAGGCCGCAAAGGCTGCTGCTGAAGCAGAGACAGAAGCTCCTGCTGAAGCTTAATTTCCCTTCACACAACGAAACAAAGGAGAGGACGGATGGCAATATTCCGTTCTCTTTTTTGTTCTATATATTTCCAACGCGGTTTTCTCCTTATTATATTACTACCAACAAACTTACGATCTTCCTTTTTTTATGCACATTCTTGAAATTCCATCATTCTTCCCTCCTTATGGTGGCGAGTTCTGTCTTGAGCAGTCCAAGGCTTTACAGCAGCTCGGCCATGAAGTTCGGATATTGAGTCGCGTTCAACTTGGTATTACTAAAGGTTGGAAAGACTATCTCTTTCTCCCATATACTATGGGTGTAGAAACCATGGATGGGGTAGAGGTGTGGCGTGATTTCCAACGTGGAATCCCCAAGGTGGTGCGTCCCAATGTTGATAGATGGCTGAAAGGAGTGTTGAAATTGTCAGAAGAGTATTTCCGTCAATATGGTTGTCCCGACGTCATCCATGCCCATTGCGTGAAATGGGCAGGTCGGGCCGCCATGTTGATAGCGCAGCACCACCGCATCCCTTATGTGATTACCGAACATCTTCCTTCCATGATTTATGAAGAAGAGTTCCGTAGAGCGTCTCTGGGACAATGGGAAATCCCCCTGTTGCGTGAAGCGTTGGAAAAAGCGGATAGGGTAGTGGTCGTTTCCGAGGAGTTAGTGGATGAACTCGCACCGTATTTTGGTAAGCGTTACTCCCATCAGGTCGTTTCTAATATGATAGACACTCGCTTCTTTCATTATGCCAAACGTCAACCTTCTGATACGTTTCGTTTTTGTGCCATAGGCAATTTCATTCCGCGTAAGGGTTACGATATTTTAGCAGGAGCATTTCGGAGATTGAAGAGTCAAGGGGTGAATGCCAGTCTGACGTTGGTTGGTCCTTATACCGATTCTGCCTCTTGCCGCCGCCTTTATGCGAATATTCCAGATGTGCGTTTCGTGGGAACCACAGATAAGATTGGTGTCCGCGACATCCTTTACTCTGCTGATGCTTTAGTGCTTCCCACTCGTAGCGAATCACAGGGCTTGGTTTTGTTGGAGGCTATGAGTACGGGTATTCCCGTCATTACCACCGATGTTGTTCCGCAGAGCGTCCGTCAGCATGATGGTTGTGTGACCGTGCCTACCGAAGATGCGGTTTCGTTGAGCCATGCAATGGTTCGCTTAATCAGTGAACATTTTTCATCCGAACACATTTCTTCTGCCATTTCCGAAAGTTATTCTCCACATATCATCGGAAACCAATTGCAACAGTTGTTTTTCTCGCTGTTAGAGCGTCAAGTGAAACAATGAGCGTGGTGACATAAAAATGCAGACGTACATGCTGACCTGTTGGCGTAAAAAAAACTTTGCGTTTCCAAAACACGGGAGCGCAAAGTTTTTTTATCTACCGATTAGCTTTCAAATCCGCTTTACACACGCAGACTTGTGCGTAAACTCTTTCATCGTCTTATTGGTAGAGGTATCGTTTGATGCTCTTTTTAGGAGTTTTCTCAAATTCTTCCTTCTGTATTTCTATTTCGGTGATTTTCTCGTAAGCGGGGAGTAGTTCGTTGAGTTGCTGACGGTTCTGCTCCATGACATTGTAGATGTCCTCCTCGTTGAAGTTCATATTCTTCGCTTCATCGTAATCAGGATAAACCAGACCGACAAGCTTGTTGTTGCGCTGAACAACCACAGTTTCCACCACCATAGCCATAGAGTTGAACTTATCTTCTATCTCTTCGGGGTAGATGTTCTGTCCGCTGGGTCCCAGAAGCATGTTTTTCGATCTTCCGTTGATAAACACGTTTTTGTCGTCGTCCATGGTACCAAGGTCTCCCGTATGATACCATCCGTCTTTATCAATAGTTTCTTTGGTAGCTTCATCGTTCTTGTAGTAGCCCAACATGACATTGAGTCCGCGAGCCAAGATTTCACCAGGTTTTGTACTGGGACTGTCTGAGTCAATTTTCACCTCCATGTGAACTACAGGTTGTCCGCAAGAACCCAGTCTGAAGGTTTGCCAGTCGCGGTAGCAGATGATAGGTGCACATTCAGTGGCTCCGTATCCTACGGTGTATGGGAATTCTATTTTGCGGAGGAACGTTTCGATTTCGTGGTTAAACGCAGCACCTCCGATGATTACTTCATAGAGTTCACCTCCAAAAGCCTTCACCACTTCCTGACAGATCATCTGTTTCACCTTTTTGGAGATGACAGGCATTGCCATGAGGAGACGCATGCGGTTGTTTTGTATTTTGGGGAATACCTTCTTTCTGATAATCTTTTCGATGATCAGCGGAACAGCGATGATGATTCTTGGTTTGATGTCGGCAAATGCTTGTGCAATGATGGCAGGCGATGGTACGCGGTTAAGATAATAGACGTGGCATCCGTAGAGGAATTCAAATAGAAATTCGAAAGCCATTCCATACATGTGTGCCATGGGGAGAATGGAGATGATGCGGTCGCCCGTTTTGATGGTGTTGCCCAGTACGTTCACGGCAAAGTCGAAGTTCGACCACAGTGCGCGGTAGGGAATCATCACACCTTTAGAGAATCCCGTAGTACCACTGGTATAGTTGATCAGCGCCAGTTGTTCTCCGTTGTCTTCATATTCGTAGTGTACGTGTTCTTTGCGGAAATATTTTGGAAATTTCTTACCGTAAAGTTCGTTAAGATGTTCGCGTGCGTATGTCAGTTTGTCTGTTCTTGAAAGCATAAGAGAGTAGTCGGGGTTGTTGACAATACCCTCAAGATGTGGCATTTGCACAGGGTCAATCTGTGTAGCTACATGGTCGCCCACGAAAAGCAGTTTTGCATCAGAGTGGTTGACAATGTTGTGAATTTGTTCCGGCATGAATTCGTGCAGGATAGGCACGGCAATAGCTCCGTAGGTCAGCGTGGCAAGAAAAGCCACTGCCCATTGGTTTGAGTTTCTTCCGCAGAGTGCGACTTTATCGCCTTTCTGTACACCACAGTTTTCAAAGAGAATATGCAGTTTCTCTATCTTACGTGCCACATCGTGATATTGTAGCGTGGCTCCCTTGTAATCGGTCAAGGCATCAAGATCCCAATTGGTCTTGATGCTTTGCTCGATGAGTTGTATGAAACTTGGTACGTTTTCCATCTTCTACGATTGTTTAGTTTAGTATGATTCTTATTTATACAAGTAGCGCTTGATACTTTTCTTTGGAGTTTTGGCAAATTCCTCATATCGGATTTCGATACTCTGTATGCGGCTGTATGCAGGCATCATATCGTTGAGTTGCTGACGGTTTTGCTCCATGATGTTTTGTAGATCCGTCTCGGTGAATCCCATCTCTTTGGCCTCGTCCATGTCAGGATGTACGAGTGCCACAAGGTGTTGGTTGCGCTGTACGATAATACATTCGCTGACAACTGCCATTGATGCGAGTTTGTCTTCTATTTCCTCTGGATATACGTTTTGTCCGCTGGCTCCGATGAGGATGTTCTTTGAGCGTCCTTTGATAAACACATGTCCGTCTTCCGACATGGTTGCAAGGTCTCCGGTATGATACCATCCCTCCTTGTCGAGTGCGGCATCTGTTGCCTCTTGGTTTTTGTAGTAGCCCAACATGACATTGGTGCCTCGTGCCAGAATTTCGCCTGCCGTGTTCCGTGGATCAGGTGAGTCAATCTTCACTTCCATGTAGTCAACGGGCGTACCGCATGATCCTTTTTCAAAATCGTGGAAATCACTGTAGGTAATAAGTGGCGCACATTCAGTAGCACCATAGCCTACGGTGATAGGGAAGTCGATGTCAACGAGGAATTTCTCTATTTCCTTGTTAAGTGGAGCACCTCCTACAATGACTTCATAGGCTCTGCCTCCAAAAGCCTCACATACCTCTTTACAGATATGCTCTTTGACTTTCTTCGAAACCACGGGCATCTGCCAAAGCAGTTTGATAGCGTTGTTCTGTATCTTGGGGAATACTCTCTTGCGTATGATTTTCTCGATGATGAGTGGCACCGCCACTACCAGGTGTGGTCTTACTTCCTTAAAAGCCTCTGCAATAATGGCAGGTGATGGCAGTCGGGTGAGGAAGAAGAGATGGTAGCCTGAACAGAATGAAAACAAGAACTCGATGGCTTGTCCATACATGTGTGCCATGGGGAGGATAGAGAGAATCTTGCTGAACTTAGGCAGTCTTGGTGCCAATGTATTCATGCAGAAACTCACATTGCCCCACACTGCGCGGTAGGGCAGCATTACTCCCTTTGAGAACCCGGTAGTACCACTGGTGTAGTTGAGCATGCAGAGTTCTTCGGGTGAATCCACGTGCCAATGAATATCCTCCTTGCGAAATGCCATCGGATATTTCTTTCCAAAGAGTTCATTAAGGTGTTCGCGGGCGTAGGCCAGTTTTTCATTTCTGCATGTGTGGAGTGAGAAATCCGGCAGATTCAGAATACCGCTCAGGTTTGGCATTTCCTTTTCGTCAATGGTCTTGACGATGTAGTCGCCTACGAAAAGCAGTTTTGATTCCGAGTGGTTAACGATGTTGTGAATCTGTTCGCCATTGAATTCATGGAGAATAGGAACGATGACAGCTCCGTAGGCGAATGTAGCAAGATAAGCCACAGCCCAGTGAGCTGAGTTGCGTCCGCACACAGCGATGCGGTCACCTTTCTCTACTCCTGCTGCTTCCATGAGAATGTGGAGCTTTTCTATTTTGCGTGCCACATCGTGATATTGTAGTGTGGCTCCTTTGTAATCAGTCAGTGCATCGAGCAACCAGTTGTCTTTGATGGTTTTTTCGATGTAAGAGTTGAAGCTTGGTATGTTGTCCATTGCACAAATAACGAAATTTTGTGCAAAGGTAATGCTTTTTTTGCACATTCACAAAAAATATGTGCAATAATTTTGTAATATGTCCATTCCCTTATACCATACCTTATTAAATATAAGGTAAAAAGTAAACTGGATGATGTACTTTAGTTTTCCAAGGGCTATTTTAAGGGCTATTTTATGTGTACTTTTGTCGTCTGTGACGGGTGGTGATTGTTCAATGTTGCTGCAAAGGTGTTGCAAAGGTGTTGCAATAAACAAATAGTTGCATTAAAGTTTGTGAATTTTTTCTTTTTTATTAAAAAACTTAGTAATTTTGCGTTCAAAATATCTAAGCAAATAAAGTTAACTAAAATATAAAAATACTGCTTATGTCACAGATTAATGGACACATTTCGCAGATCATCGGTCCGGTAATTGACGTCTATTTCAATACCGAAGGCCAAGACGCAGAGAAAGTGCTTCCCCGTATTCATGAAGCGCTGACCATTAAGCGTCAGGATGGTACGCAACTTGTGGTTGAGGTACAGCAGCACATCGGTGAGGATACCGTGCGCTGTGTTGCCATGGACAATACCGACGGTTTACAGCGTGGACTGGAAGCCGTACCGATGGGTTCTCCTATTTTGATGCCTTCGGGCGAACAGATCAAAGGCCGTATGCTCAATGTTATCGGCCAGCCGATTGATGGTATGAAACAGCTCGCGATGGAGGGTGCTTACCCCATTCACCGTGAGGCTCCTAAGTTTGAAGAACTTTCTACCACCAAGGAGATACTTGCCACGGGTATCAAGGTCATCGACCTGTTGGAACCCTACCTTAAAGGTGGTAAGATTGGACTTTTCGGTGGTGCTGGTGTAGGTAAGACCGTGCTGATCATGGAGCTCATCAACAATATCGCCAAGGGGCACAACGGATTCTCTGTATTCGCCGGAGTAGGAGAGCGTACCCGTGAGGGTAACGACCTGATCCGCGAGATGATTGAGTCTGGCGTTATCCGTTACGGCGACAAGTTCCGCAAGGCCATGGACGAAGGCAAATGGGATCTCTCGCTGGTTGACCCTGAAGAACTGAAAAAGAGTCAGGCCACCCTTGTGTATGGTCAGATGAACGAACCACCGGGTGCTCGTGCATCCGTAGCCCTTTCTGGTCTGACCGTTGCAGAAGGCTTCCGCGATGGCGGCAGTAAGGATGGCGGTGCAAGCGATATTTTGTTCTTTATCGACAATATCTTCCGTTTCACTCAGGCTGGTTCCGAGGTGTCTGCCCTGTTGGGCCGTATGCCTTCAGCCGTAGGTTATCAGCCTACGCTTGCCTCTGAAATGGGATCCATGCAGGAGCGCATCACCTCTACCAAGAAAGGTTCTATCACTTCCGTACAGGCTGTTTACGTGCCTGCCGACGACTTGACCGACCCTGCTCCAGCAACTACGTTTACCCACCTTGACGCCACAACCGTGCTTGACCGTAAGATTGCCGAACTTGGTATCTATCCTGCCGTAGATCCTCTGGGAAGTACCTCACGAATCCTCGACCCACTCGTTGTGGGCAAAGAGCATTATGAGTGTGCCCAGCGCGTGAAGGAGATCCTGCAGCGCTATAAAGAATTGCAAGACATCATCGCCATCCTTGGTATGGACGAACTCTCCGACGAGGATAAGCAGACCGTAAACCGCGCACGTCGCGTGCAGCGTTTCCTCTCTCAGCCATTCTCAGTAGCCGAGCAGTTCACTGGTCTGCCAGGTGTGATGGTGCCCATCGAAGAGACCATCAAGGGTTTCAATGCCATTCTTGACGGTGAGGTTGACGATCTTCCAGAGCAGGCCTTCCTCAATGTAGGAACTATTGAAGATGCGAAGGCAAAGGCCAAAAAACTGTTGGAAGCTGCTAAAGGATAATTCGTATGTTGAAGTTGAAAATAGTTTCTCCCCAGAAAATCGAGTTTGAGGGCGATGTTCAGAGCGTTCTCGTTCCTGGTGTCTTGGGCCAGTTTGAAATACTGACCAACCACGCCCCGATTATCTCTGCGCTGACAGAAGGAACCGTAGTCTATGCGAAGTCAGACGGTGTGAAAAGCCAACTGGCTGTTGCCGGCGGTTTTGTTGAAGTGCAGAAGAATGAGGTGGCACTTTGTGTAGAACTCAATGCATAAGGAAAACAGACCAATGACGGAAGTACAGGAAAATCACATGATGCGTAAAGCTGCAGTCACCTATATCATTCAGAGCCTGACAATCATCGCAGTGATGACTGTTCTGGCCCTGTTGAGTGCCGGTGTATGGGGAAGCCTTTCGATGATAGGCGTGCCCCTTGCCGTTGCTGCAGGTTTCCAAGTGTTCGCCAGCCTGACCTACGGTTTGGCTTGGCGTGCGGTGGCATCCAGTTCATCAGCCAGTCTGCCGACGTTCTATCTTGCAGCATCTGGCTTGCGTATGATAGCAGGCATTGCCACCGTGCTGATCTATCTGTTTCTTGCCGACGACGAGATGCAGATTCGCTTCTTCGTCTTCCTCTTCCTTGTCTATTACCTTGTGCTGCTCATTTACGATACCCTTTACTTTGTGAGGGTGGAGAAAAAGATTCATCGAAATGCATAAAATAAAGAAAATGAAATATTTACTCGTAAGTCTTCTACTGTTACTTGGGCTTTCGTCCCCTGTCAATGCGACAGCGTCTAATAGCGTTGACGTGAAGGAAATCGTGTTGGGCCACATGGCAGACGCCTACGAATGGCACATTACCACATTCGGGAAGACCCATGTCAGCATTCCCCTGCCGGTCATTGTGAGAAGTGAGGCAACGGGAGCATGGCATTGTTTCAGTTCCTCTCGCATCGAAGAGGCTGCCGAAGAAGGTCACGATTACCAAGGCTTCTATTTCAACGAGGCGAAGAACGGTAAGATTTATGAGCGGCTTTCCGACGGTAGTAGCGTGCGTCCTTGGGATTTGAGCATCACCAAGAGTGTGCTTCAGATATGGATTGTAGTATTTGTCATGCTCGCCATCTTCCTCAGTTGCGCCCGTTGGTACAAGAAGCACGATGTGACGCGTGAGAGCCCCAGAGGCTTTGTCGGCATGATGGAAATGCTGGTCATGACCATCCACGACGACCTCATCAAGGACTCCATCGGCGAGAAGCACTATCGTCCCTATGCCCCTTATCTGCTGACAGCGTTCTTCTTCATTCTGATCACCAACCTGTTGGGCTTGTTGCCGGTATTCCCCGGTGGCGCCAATGTGACGGGAAATATCAACGTCACCTTCTTCCTTGCCCTGTGCACCATGTTGGCAATCAACCTGTTTGGCAATAAGGAATACTGGAAGGAAATCTTCTGGCCCGACGTGCCTGCATTCCTCAAGGCTTATCCCGTGGCTATTATGCCAGTCATCGAACTCTTCGGCATTCTCACCAAGCCCTTCGCGCTGATGATCCGTTTGTTTGCCAACATGATGGCAGGCCATGCCATTATCCTCTCCTTCACAGCCATCATCTTCATCGGATGGTCACTCAATGCTGTTTTGGGAAGTGGACTTACCGTGCTGAGCTTCGTCATGATGCTCTTCATGAACTGCCTTGAGTTTCTTGTGGCATTCATCCAGGCATACGTGTTCACCATGTTGAGTGCAGTATTTATCGGACTGGCTCACCCCGAACACCATGAAGGATAAACACATTCTCTAAAGAAAAAAAGTAAACAATAAAAAAATAAGTATAACCCATTTAAAAAATTTAAGATTATGTTATCATTGATTTTACAGGCAGCCGCAGGTGCTGGTCTCGCTAAGTTTGGTGCCGGTCTCGGCGCAGGTATTGCAGCTATTGGAGCCGGTCTCGGTATCGGTCGTATTGGTGGAAGCGCTATGGACGCTATTGCCCGTCAGCCCGAAGCAGCAGGTACTATCCGTACAAACATGATTCTGACAGCAGCCTTCGTAGAGGGTGTTGCCCTGTTTGCCGTTGTAGTTTGCGCACTTTGCGTGTTCATGTAATCCATAAAAAACTTCAAAGCAAATGGATATGAATTTACCATCAATACTGACGCCCGACTTCGGACTCTTCTTCTGGATGCTCGTCGCGTTTTTGGTGGTCTTCCTTCTGCTCGCTAAGTTCGGTTTCCCCGTCATCACCAAATCGGTAGAGGAGCGTAAGAACTTCATCGACGAGAGTCTCCGCAAGGCCCATGAGGCACAGGAGCGACTCGCCAACATCGAGAAAGAAGGAGAATCCATCTTGCAGGAGGCTCGCGAGAAGCAGACACAGATACTCCGTGAGGCAGCCCAGACCCGCGACGCCATCGTGGAGCAGGCCCAGGAAAAAGCCCGTCAGGAAGGTTCACGCTTGTTGGATGAGGCAAAGACTGCCATTGCCCAGGAGAAGAATGCCGCAATCGCCGACATTCGTCGTCAGGTAGCAGCCTTGAGTGTCGATATTGCCGGAAAGGTTCTTCGCGAGAATCTGAAAGACGACAAGTCGCAGATGGATTTGATTGACCGTATGCTGGATGAAGTTTCTGCTAAATGACAATAAGTAATTGATGATTGCGTATGGATATTGGAGCAATATCGATCAGATATGCACGGGCCCTGTTGAAGGCAGCCACCGCTGAAGGTCTCGAAGACAAGGTCTATCAGGACATGATGACCTTGGCGAAGAGCTACCTGGAGGTAGATCAGCTGCGGCAGACCGTCGAAAATCCCATGCTTTCGAAAGAAAAGAAGGAGGGCATACTGGCGGTTGCCGCCGGTGAGCAGCCTTCTGTTCTCACTCGAAACTTCATCAATCTCGTATTGAAAGAAGGCCGCGAGAACGTGATGCAGTTCATTGCGAATTCATATATCACGCTCTACCGCAAGCAGAAGAACATCATCCGTGGAAAACTCACCACCGCAGCGCGTGTGTCCGCTCAGACCGAGCAGAAGATGCGCCAGATGGTAGAGAGTAAGACTAATGGCACTGTGGAGTTTGAGACAGAGGTAAATCCCGATATCATCGGCGGCTTTATCCTTGAGTACGACACCTATCGCATGGATGCGAGCGTGAAGTCGAAGCTCAACACCATTCTCACACAGTTAAGTAAATAAGCAATAGTGTCCCCCCGTGGCACTTGTATCAAGCATTATTATTAAAAACAAATGTCAGACAAAATAAAACCAAGCGAAGTCTCGCAGGTGCTGCTCGAACAGCTCAAGGGCGTCAACGACTCTGCCAGTTTCGATGAAGTGGGCACCGTCCTCACCGTCGGCGATGGTGTGGCACGCATCTATGGACTCCGCAATGCAGAAGCCAACGAGTTGCTCGAGTTCGAGAATGGCACTATGGCCATTGTGATGAACCTCGAGGAAGACAACGTGGGTTGTGTGCTTCTCGGTCCAACGGCAGGCATTAAAGAGGGACAGGTCGTGAAGCGCACCAAGCGCATCGCATCTATCCGCGTCAACGACAATATGTTGGGACGCGTCATCAACCCCCTCGGACAGGCTGTGGATGGAAAGGGAGACATCGACCTGACAGGAGCATTTGAGATGCCGCTCGACCGTAAGGCTCCTGGTGTGATCTACCGTCAGCCGGTAAAGGAACCGCTCCAGACCGGATTGAAGGCTGTCGATTCCATGATTCCTATCGGTCGCGGACAGCGTGAGCTCATCATCGGCGACCGCCAGACGGGAAAGACCGCCATTGCCGTAGATACCATCATCAACCAGAAGAGTTTCTATGAAGCAGGCAACCCCGTCTATTGTATTTACGTGGCAATCGGACAGAAAGCCTCTACCGTAGCCACACTGGTACAGTCGCTCAAAGAGCACGGCGCCATGCCCTATACCATCGTAGTAGCCGCCACAGCAGCCGATCCTGCTGCCATGCAGTATTACGCTCCGTTTGCAGGAGCTGCCATCGGTGAGTACTTCCGCGACCGCGGTTATGCCGCCCTTGTGGTTTACGACGACCTCTCCAAGCAGGCTGTTGCCTATCGTGAGGTATCCCTCATCCTTCGCCGCCCGTCAGGACGTGAAGCCTATCCTGGTGACGTGTTCTACCTCCACTCTCGTTTGTTGGAGCGCGCAGCAAAGATGAACGAACAGCAGGAGGTGGCAGAACAGATGAACGACCTGCCTGCATGCATGAAGGGTCATGTACGCGGTGGTGGTTCGCTCACCGCACTTCCTATCATCGAGACCCAGGCAGGCGACGTGTCAGCGTATATTCCTACCAACGTCATCTCCATCACCGACGGACAGATCTTCCTGGAGAGCGACCTCTTCAACCAAGGATTCCGTCCAGCCATCAACGTAGGTATCTCCGTATCACGTGTGGGTGGTTCAGCACAGATCAAGTCGATGAAGAAGGTGGCAGGAACATTGAAGATCGACCAGGCACAGTATCGTGAACTGGAGTCCTTCTCTAAGTTCTCCAGCGATATGGATGCCGTGACCGCCATGACCCTCGACCGTGGTCGTAAAAACAACCAGTTGCTCATCCAGCCACAATACAGCCCCATGCCCGTAGGCGAGCAGGTGGCAATCCTCTATTGTGGTGTACACGGACTGATGCGCGAGGTACCCATCGAGAAAGTACGCGAGTGTCAGGATGCCTTCCTCGACAAACTGCGCACCTCCGCTCCCGAAGTCATCGAGACCTTGGGCAGTGGCAAGATCGACGACGCCACCACACAGCGTATCGAACAAGTCATGGCAGATATCGCCGGAACCTATAAAGCCTGATAGCCTATGCCGAGTCTGAAAGAAATCAAGGGACGTATAGCAAGTGTCCAGAGCACCCGTAAGATTACGAGTGCCATGAAGATGGTAGCTTCTTCCAAGCTCCATCATGCCCAGGTGGCCATCCAGAACATGCTGCCCTACGAGACCTTGCTGGAGCATATCCTGAAGTCGTTTCTTGCGGCAGAGGCCGAGGCACAGACTGTGTTCAACGAAGAGCGTCCCTTGAAGCGTGTGGCACTGGTGGTCTATTCCAGCAGTTCATCGCTTTGTGGCGGATTCAATGCCAATATCATCCGTTTGCTCAAGCATCGTGTTGATGACCTCTCTGCCCAACTTGGCGCCGGTCAGGTTGAGATCTATCCCATCGGACGTAAAGTGGCTGATGCAGCCGCCAAGATGGGGTGTAAGGTCCATACCGACTATGCCGACATGGTGGAACATCCCGATGTTGCCCAGTGCATCGCATTGGCGCGCGAGCTCGGAGGCCGTTTCATGCACGGTGAGATAGACAAGGTCGATTTGATCTACCACCACTTCAAGAGTGCAGGATCGCAGGTGCTCACCACCAAGACCTTCCTCCCCATCGATTTGGAGAGCGAGCTCCAGCGTGACCATGAGCGCGACCTCACCACTACTGTTGTCACGCGTGAGGCACAGGACTATCTCAAGCGCAACGCCCGCAACGAGCAGAAGCGCGAGGAGAAAGCAGTACCTCTGAACGACAACTTCATCGTCGAGCCCGACATGAAGAGCGTTCTCACGTTGCTCATCCCCAAGCTCGCACATCTGATGCTCTACACAGCCCTGCTCGACAGCATTGCCTCAGAGCATGCAGCGCGCATGGTAGCCATGCAGACAGCGACCGACAATGCCGATGAGCTATTGCGTCAGCTGAACCTGCAGTACAACAAGAGTCGTCAGCAAGCCATTACCAATGAGTTGCTCGACATTGTAGGTGGTTCGATAAACAGTTGATTTTATATCGTTTTTAGAGATAAATGGGTGTTCGCTTGGTCGGACACCCATTTTTCTTTATGCGCACACGGAGTGTTTAGTTTATAGGTTAAAGGTTAAAGTTTATAGTTTAAAGGTTAAAGTTTAAAGGTTAAAGTTTAAAGGTTAGAGGTTAGAGATTATAGTTGAAGATTATTCTAAAGATTTTTGTTAAGATTTCGAGCATCTCTGATGCGATCCATAACAAAGTCCTTCCCAGAAGCGAGGAACTCGAGCGCATTTTGGTCAAAAGATTTTTGTTAAAGATTTTATTTCCGTCTAAATTCCGTCTAAATTCCGATGATCCAATGATCCGATGATTGATTTCTGGCCATAGGCCATATTTTATTAAAGATTTCCACAAAGATTTCTAGCCTTCAGGCTACCCCCAAAAATACCGTTTCCCAAAACTGTTATCTGTTATCTGTTATTTGCACCGCAAAAAATTCGTTTTCAGAAACTGTTATATTGTTATATTGTAACGCTTGGGGATGGTGTCATTGACCTGTCATGTGACATGATGAAAAATAAAGCTCAAAAAATTTGGAACATATCGTTTTTATTCGTATATTTGCAACGTAAATAATTGTAATTATTGTTAAAATCAATTGTACAGTGATTTATGTTTATTTTTTATAAAAGAGGCCGTATGTGAATACCGCCTCTTTTTCTATTTGTACTATCGCCTTCAACGAAATTTCCGTGTCCTCCGTGTGATCCGTGGATAAAAAACACCCACGAACCACACGGGGCGGTTCATGGGTTTACGAGAGGGAGTGTCACCCGATGGTGAAACCAAGGGCCGAGAGCACGGCGGTGATGGTGGTCAAAGCAATGTTGATGATGACGCTCCACTTGTTTTTAGAATCTTGAGTCATAGTTTTCTGTTGATGATGTTGTGATAGTCTTTAATGCCGAGGAAGGTGGCACACAGTATCAAAAGCTGGGCAACGAGGATGAGGACGGATCCCGAAATCTCACCTTGCGGAGGCATCATCATGCCAGCTACAGCGAAGAGGATAGCACAGACGAAACTGGCTAATGAGAGTATTCGTTTCATACGCTAAAAGTGAGGGTTAAAGAGTCCCGCGGACGTTCCGCAGGACTCTGTGGTTCAGCCTTCCAGTCCACCACCACCGGGCTGCTCAGTACCCTGGTCGTTCTCCGACTGGAAGTAGGCAGTGAGGGCGGTGTTTGAACTGAGCGTGATGCTGCGTGAGGCATTGGTGTCGCCATCGCTCCATCGGTTGAACTGGTAACCTTCGGCAGGCGAGGCACTAATCTCCACCGACTGACCCGCAGGGTAGCGACCTGCACCGGTCACCGTGCCACCGACAGAGGGATTGGCGAGGAGCTTGACCTCAAACTTCCCATCGGTAGGAGTCACATCGGGAACAGCGGGAGTGACGGGAGCTACCGAACCGTTGCCGTCGGGAGTGAGGAACACATCGGCGCTGCTGCCGTAGCTCTTGCACGCCTTGGTGAACGCATCGTCCGTCTTGTACGCCTGCAACATGCTGTTGTTGTCGATGAGGTATTGGGTCGATACCTTGGTCTTGCCGTAGTCGTTGCGACTGTGTACCCAGGCAAACACACCGTCGCCCTCGTTCTCGCCATGGGCGAGGAAGCCCTCTTTTGCAGCGAATCCCACTTTGTCAACGAGATCCCAGAGCTTCGCAGTCGATTCCTTGTCGAGCACTACGTAGCTTGCACTGAAGGCGCAGTAGGGAATCTGAGTTTCCGCGTTCAGACGCTGCAACACCTTGTAGAAGCTGATCTGGTCGCCGTAGTCGAACTCCGGATTGTTGGTCACCACCGCCTTGGCGAAGTCCTTCACCGTGGTATTCTCGTCGATGGCGAGACCTCCGAGGTTGATGCTGGTCACCGCCTTGTCGCCAGTACCCTTCACCGAGATAGAGGGCAGCGTGCCTTGGGTGATCTGATAGGGAGCTGCGATGCATGCGCCGCCATCCGATTCAGCCTTGGTGAGATAGACAGGAGCAGCCACGCTGTTCGCACGGACGAACATGTTGTAGTCGGTGTGGTACTGCGCTTTCCTCTCGAAGGCATTTTTAAGCAGCGGAACGAGTCCTGCATACATGCGGACGATGTTCACCCATTTCATGCGCTGACGCTGTTGTCCCTTGGTGCGGGTGTTGCGTACCTTGGTCACTTTTTCCGATACTACGGTACGACCATTGACAGTCTTGAAAGTCAACTGACCAGCCGATCCACTCATTTTTTTGATAAGTCCATTTAGAATAGCCATTTTGTTTTCCCCCGTTTGATAGACCAGTGGGGGTTCTGGGGAATAGTTGTTAATAAGTTAGTTGATAAGTTAGTTAGCACTCATTCCCACATCGTCGGTTTCTCCTTTTCAGTTCCCATGTTCCTCCCATTTTGTCCCATCGTTGTCCGCCTAATTTTGGGATTTAGTGCGGATTCACTGGTGACTTACTGAGGAGTTGCCCACGTCTGTGTGCGGACGGAATGTTCTGTGCGATGAGTGATTCTCTCTTGAACCACGGTGCCGCCTATCTTGGACTGCGGTGCAAAGGTACGAAGAAAAACAATCGGTTGTTCCACTTTTCCCACGGCTTGTGACCAATTTTCCCACGGCTTGTTACATTTCCTTGTGTATCAGTTGGTTACAAAGCCAGAAATTGGAGTATAAATCTTGGTGGTTATCGTATATTGCTGAATATAAGGCAGATAGGTGGAGCGCTATACAATTATTGGCTTGAAGTTGTGGTAGGATCATGGGTGCGATGTTAGGTGTTGTAAAGAAAAGAGCCGAAAACGGTATTTTTCAGTGAAACGCAAAAATGGCGTTACAGCGTTACAATATAACAATATAACAGTTTTGAAAAACCAAAATCAAAATTTCGAGCCAAAATTTTATATATAAATATATATATATATTTATATATATATATATATTTATATAAGTTATATATGTTATAATTTGAAAAATTGACTTCTTCTCTTTTCTGCGGCAGTTTTTGCTAAACGAAAACTGTTATATTGTTATATTGTAACGCTGTTATGCTTGTCATATGTAAATAGTTTTTAATACTCATAGATGCGTGTCTAAACACAAAATAGAGAAATCGAGCGTTATTCTTCCCATTTCCTTTTTGTGGTCTCGAAATTATTTACTACTTTTGTCACTAAAATTAAAAAGCCCACAAAATCCTAATCATGACCACATACAGATTTGCGATTACCGGACTACGTCACCATGACTTTGCCAACAGACTCAATGAACTCTACGACAAGGCTATGGGGAAGCGTATGTCTATCAGTATAGAACACGACAACCCTGGAGAAATGGATGCTGTCATCGTGTATTGGGGGCGTTGCTTTGTGGGCTATGTGCGCAGCGGAACAGACAGAGAAAAGGCTTGTTCGCTGATTCTTAGTTCAGGAAGAGGGGCGATGTTTGGCAAGATTGTAGAGGTGGATCGCGATCACAGGGTGCTGTGGATGGAGATTGTCACAGATGTTGAACCGCAGACCGTTTGTCTGCCCTCGGTATGCCCATTTGCCAATTGGGATTACGATGATAAAATATTGCCTCTCAGTCCACAGGAAGTACAGGTTCATACCATGCTCAACTGTCTGGAAATGGTGATCGAAGCCGGTGAACCGTGGAACAGCGAAATGGAAGAATGGCTGTCGGCTGTTGAAGAAAATCTATGGTGTGCCATCAGTTGTGAAACCACCCAACAGATCATCAGAATCATTGAGATGATGACCAACGCTCCCAATCATCCACAGTACAAAGCAGGTAAAGACAGACTGCAACAGGCATTAGACCACATGGGCAGTCCGGAGGTGCGTCGCTTGCAATGTCAGAAAATTTTTGCCAATGCCGAATCAAATGATATGTTGCAGCTGCTGTGCTACTATGGCGACAGAGCCGAAGATGCCGTAGCGTCGCTTCCGTCGGTTTTCGTCATGATGTTTTTACGGGATGGCGAGAGTGCTATGGGAAAGTTGTGGTACATGCACTATCCCCGTAAGAAAATCCGTGCCATTATGTCTTTGCTGGCTATGAAAGTCCACATGATGAAAAACGAAAAGAAACCTCTTGAAAGGAGTATTCCCCAACAATGGTTGGCAAACTGGACTAAGGAGCAGCATAGCGAAATGGCTACTGCCGTCATCACCAAATGTGTCAGCGACTTTGAACTGCAACACACGTCTCCACAAGTCTATAACGAGTTGCAATCATTGCAACAGGCAACGAGACCGCACATCGACTATCATGTGAACACGAACACCTATATTGAAAACCAAACAATCAAACAACAATAATTATTTTATGGAGAACGATAAAAAGTGTGAACGCCACTTCCATTTCAGCGATAAAGTGACCTATATCGAACATCAGGAAATAACCGTACAAAGTGGTGCAAACTTTTATAACGGTCCTGCCGTGGAACCTCAAAATGATCATGAAGAAAAGGAGGAAATCAGCAAACCTGCCGACAATATTGTCTGTGCCCTCATGCCCTTGTTTAAAAACGACCAAAAAGAGGTTGAAGCCTTTCTGCATAAGATAGATGGCGCAAAGCCTACCATGATAACAGAGGAGGTTAACCGCCTGTTGAAACAGGAAAAGATCACGCGTGCAGGATGTAAAGGTCAGATGTGGGAGATATTGCATCAATACAAAATCTATATGCCGTCGGTGAAAAACTGGAACGCACAGGTCAACTGATTGGCTTCTGGAAAGGTGTGCTCCCTTGATATGTCACACGGAAATCGGAAAATTTTATTATCCACGGAACACACAGAGGAAAGCGGAAAAGATTATAGTTGAAGATTTTTAGTTCGTGATTTTTGTTATCAGCCAACCAGGTTATTACTTTTGTCCTTACAGGACGTGGTGGGGTATGTTGCCTATATCCGCAGGGCGGTGCCCTGGGCTATGGAAGCCATTGGGCTTTCAGCCCGCCGTTGCTTGTAATTCTGTGTCCTCCGTGTGCTCCGTGGATCCGTAATTCCGCAGTCCTCCGTGTCCTCCGTGGATCCGTAATTCCGTGTGATCCATGGACAAAAAACTTGCTTTTACTTGTCTTTTCTTGTCTTTACTTGCCACGTCTGAAACAGGCGTGATTTTTGTTTTTACTACCATTTTTCTTCTCTAATTTTGCACCAGTCGAAGGACAGAAGCCTTGGCGCGGTGCCGGTTTTCTTTTCCCCTTCGCATAAGAAAACAATGAGTGTATATTTCAATTTTACAATCATCAACTGGACGTTCTCGTTTAACGTGAGAATCGGTTCTAACTAAAACACATTTATTAATCTGAGTTGAACATTGCGGAGGATATTCCCAGGGTAAAGTGCACAAGAATCCAATTTGTTTCCGCTCGCAAAAATCAACTAAGATGAAAACAGAAGAAAAAATCATTAACAACCAGTTTAACAACTGTGACCACATCCAACTCGAAGGCGTAGCGCATTACGACGAGCGCAGATCCTTCTTCTTCACCCCAGACGACCCCATTCCCCACAGCGTGCAGCGCTTCCGCACCAACGGGGTGGCGCAACAGATGACCGACGGGACGTTTGACTTCGTGGCTAAGCCATGGCGGAGATCGCAGTCTGTGCTGATCAAGAAACTGGCGCATGGGCGCGTTTCTAAGACCAAGGACGATGGCATCCAACTGACGCTGAAGGTGTATTGTCATGAGTCGATCAATATCGCCAATGCCATCAAAAGAGAGGCAGCCGAAGCTGTCAAGGCACTTATTAACTATCAACTAAAACACTAAGAGACAATGAGTTGTTTTGTAATCAAGATGGAGAGTGGCCGTAAAATCGGCTACCCCATCACTTCGAGAGAGCAGTATATGAAGCTCAGGGAATCGGGCGAACAGACTGCCTGTCTGACGAAAGCCCGCAACGGCAATAAAAAGGCGAAGTTGCGCCTGATGCAGTTCAACTATTCATTGGCAGGATCAGAACCCTTTGCATTGAAAGGCTACGACATCGTGGGAAAAACCGTGGGCATGGATGTGGATTTTAACCCAGAGGCGAAGGACTATGAGAAGCGCTTGAAAGAAGCGCCACAGCTGATCCTTGACAAGAAAGAGGAACTCGGACTGGTGCTGTTGGAGCGGTCGGTCAACAAAGGTTTTCACTTGGTATTCCGCCGTAGGGCAGGACTCTCGCAGGAGGAAAACTTGCGTTGGGCAAGCGACCTGTTGCAGATACCGTTTGACCAAGCTGCCAAGGACGTGACGCGCGTGTTTTTTGCCACTGGAGCGACGAAAGATGATTTGATTTATCTTGACAATACACTCTTTGATAATGCCCCGTTTGAGGCAGAAAATGCACCTGTGGCAGAGTGTGAAATGATGGAGGAAACGTCAAGTCAAGAGGCGACCAAGGACCAGCCTGCAACGTACCCCATCATGTATCAGGGCATGCCTTATACGTCGATTGTCGAGGCACTGGAAAACCAGTTGGGTGGACGCCCTGAACACGGGTCGCGTAATGCGTTCATTTTCTCCATGGCGTGCAACCTGCGTTACCTGTGCAACGACGACCCATCGTGGATAGCAACCCTCTTGCCCAATTACGGCGAAGAACAAGGTCGGTGGATGTCCACCATCCGTTCGGCATGCGAGCGCAAGCAGACGATGGCGATGCCCGAAATAGTGAAGCGAGCCTTGAAGGTGGCACAACAGGAAAACCGCTGTGATGGTGACGGAGAGGGTGAGGATGCTCCGCCTCAGATGCCGAAGAAGCTGCCCAAACTCATCGAACTCCTGACCTCGCAGACGCCAGAGATCTATCGGGCTGCCGTGGCGCATGCGGTATTCCCTCCGTTGGCAACCCACCTGTGGCGCACACGCTTCCCCTATATAGATAATGTGGAGCATGAAGCCACGCTGATGTGTGTGCTGATGGCTGGAACGGGTGCCGGTAAATCGTGTGTCAGCGACCCCATCAAACATATCATGGCGGATATTCGGGAGCGTGACCGAGAGAATTTAGAACGCGAGAAAGCATGGAAGGAAGAAGCGAGCAGAAAGGGTGCCAACAAAGACAAGGCGAAGCGCCCTGAAAACCTTGTCATCCAGGAGATTGATGCCGACATGACCAATCCTGCTTTCGTGATGCGTACCGCCGAGGCACAGGAGCATTTCCTCTATACGTCGCTCAACGAAATAGACCAGTTTGATGCGCTGAAAGGTCAGGGCAAGCAACAGTTTCGCATCATGTGTCTGGCATTCGACCCAGGAAATACCTACGGACAGACGCGCGTGGGTATGCAGTCGGTGACCGAGCGTGTCACCGTCCGTTTCAACTGGAACGCTTCGACGACGATACTCAAAGGACAGCAGTATTTCCGCAATGTGCTGACCGATGGTCCTATCTCGCGTATCAATTTCTGTACGATACCGGAGCGAGAGATTGGCGCAGAAATGCCCGTCTATGGCACTTATGATGATCACTTCGACGAACAGCTCAAGCCCTATATCGAAAATCTGTGTCGGGCAAACGGCCTTGTGGAATGTAAGGAAGCCATTGCGTTGGCACAGCAACTGAAAGAAGAAAATGCCGATACGGCACGCATGACGCAGAGCAGAGTGTATGAGAACCTGTCGTTTCGTGCTAACGTCATCGCCTATCTCAAAGCGTGTGTACTCTACGTGGCAAACGGTTGCAAGTGGGAAAAGGAAATCGCCGATTTCGTCCGTTGGTCGGAGCAGTACGACCTCTGGTGTAAGATGCGCTTCTTTGCTTCTGCCATCGAACAGGCGGAAACTGAGGGAGAGAAATCCAACCGCAGAGGGCCGAGAAATCTGCTGCAACTATTGCCCAACCAGTTTACTATGCAGGAAGCAGAAACCCTCCGTTTACAACATGGATTGGATAGAAAAGGTACAAGACAAATGTTGCGCCAATGGGTTTATCGTGAGTATATAAACAGGATAAGCGTTACAGATAACAATATAACAGTTTATGAAAAGCTAAAATATAGAAATTACGAGAAATGAAGATAACAATCATACGTGCCGAATGTTCTAAATATGGGCAGGACGGTGTACTCTATATCAACAATAATCCAGTGTGCGATACGTGTGAACATCCTGAGCGTAAATTGCCAGCAGGAGAATATGACCTAAAGTTGGCATTGAACAGGAAACTTAGGCGGTCGGTACCGACACTCTCGAACGGGAGTATTATCACCATGGGAAACGGTCCGTTTCTGCTCAACAACGACATTATTGTGGGCAAGCGTGTGCTGCGAGGGGTGTTGATCCAGACATCCGAGGTGTTTAACAAGCTGATTGATCGGCTTGACAAAGCACAAAACGCAGGAAAAACATTTACATTAACAATTAAATAACAAACATTATGAAAGAACTTTTCAAGGTAATCTCACAGTCAGAACCTACCACCATCCGTAAGCAGGATGGCTCTCAGATCAACAAGTCCATCATCGTACTGCAAGAGATTGGCAGTCAGTATGAAGACACTTTCGCTGCTACCCTGTTGGGCAACCAGGGGAAATACAGCAAGGGCGACCTCGTGTATTGTGCACTGCGTTTCAACGCTCGCGAATATAACGACAGTATCTACCAAGACGTAGTGATCAAGGACATCTTGAAGTTTCATTCCACCAACGTATTCTGATCATGGCAAAAGACATCATTCTTTCAGAGCATTTCCGCTTGTCGGAGTTTACCAACTCCTACATGGCGAAGCGATTAGGCATTGACAACACGCCTTCATTGGCGGTGGTGAGCAACCTTCAGCAACTCTGCCGACATGTGTTAGAGCCCCTGCGCCAGTATGCCGGTTGTCCCATCATCATCAGTTCGGGTTACCGTTGTCCGTCGCTCAACCAGGCGGTGGGCGGTGTGAGCAAGAGTCAGCACCTCGTTGGTGAAGCAGCAGACATCGTATTGCCATCCACGGCAGTAGGTCGTCAATGGTTAGGTTGGCTGATGGATCAGAAGTTCGACCAGCTCATCTTCGAGCGTGCGAGCGTCAAGAGCACAACATTCTGGATTCACGTGAGTTATCGGCAGGATGGCCACAACCGCCAACAGGTGATTGAAGGGCTGACGAAGATCTAATGTCTCACAGAAATTTTTTATCCACGGATCACACGGAGAACACGGAAAAAGATTCTCGTTAAAGATTATTCTAAAGATTTTCGTTAAGATTTCGAGCCTGTAAGGCGATCCATAATAAAGTCCTTCCCAGAAGCGAGGAACTCGAGCGCATTTTCAGTCGAGATTTTCGTTAAAGATTTTGTTTGCTGCCTCCCTGAATTACAGATTATTTCTTGCGAAGCAACATCTTAAAAAAGATTTCCTCCAAAGATTTACCTATGGTTTGTTTTGTCGTGACTCAGCATAGTGAAAGCGAGCTCTCACTCTGTCTTCGCTACTCCAAAACATCTAGCCTTCAGGCTACCAAAAAAAATCCACGGAGCACACGGAGTACACGGAATCACGGAACAAGCAGCCCCGGGCTGGAAGCCCAACGGCTTCCTTAGCCACGGCGACGCCCTGCGGACACAACAAAACATTTTACAAACGTCCTGTAAGGACAAAAGTAAAATCCGTGCGACTAAAACATCCGTGTGCAACCTTAAGAGGCTTCACCTACCATACATCTTTCATCATCCAGCTGATGGTGATAAAAACGGCAAAAGCTACAAATAATAATATGTACATAATCTATATTTAAATTGTTGATAATCCAATGTGGTTTCGTTTAACCCCATTTTCCTTCTATATCATAGTAAGGTTTTCGCCTCCAAAATTACACATTTTTCTTCAATCCACAAACTATTTCCACCTTTTATTCCATTTATATAGGTATATTTGAGGCTAAAACGATAATCCATAGTTTTGCTTTATCGAAACTGTTATCTGTAACGCTTGTAATTGATGACATTGACCTGAACCCATGACATTTTAATCTACAATAGTAGAAATTACTTAGGCATTATAGCCTACCACGGTTGAACTCGGCGGTTACTTGTGATCTACAATAGTAGAAATTACTTAGGCATTATAGCCCTACACACATGGTGACGTGACGATGGAATCTACAATAGTAGAAATTACTTAGGCATTATAGCCAACAATCATCCATACGTGTTCTGCCATCAATCTACAATAGTAGAAATTACTTAGGCATTATAGCCCAGTACGAAGAACTCTTTGATGCCGAATCTACAATAGTAGAAATTACTTAGGCATTATAGCCCAAGATATTCGTATCGCCGCTGCTGTATATCTACAATAGTAGAAATTACTTAGGCATTATAGCCCGGAATGGCGACCGTGGCACGCACATTCAATCTACAATAGTAGAAATTACTTAGGCATTATAGCCGCCTCCGATAACGCAGACGGGTGTCAAATCTACAATAGTAGAAATTACTTAGGCATTATAGCCCTAAAGTCCAGATCGTTGATGCTTTGACCGATCTACAATAGTAGAAATTACTTAGGCATTATAGCCCTACACCAAGGCACAGGCCGATGCTGCCAATCTACAATAGTAGAAATTACTTAGGCATTATAGCCGCTCAGCAGGACGTGGCAGACACCATCACATCTACAATAGTAGAAATTACTTAGGCATTATAGCCTCTTCGCTGATCCACATGTCGCAGTCAGATCTACAATAGTAGAAATTACTTAGGCATTATAGCCGTCCATAGGGATGAGAACGCAATGCCCAAATCTACAATAGTAGAAATTACTTAGGCATTATAGCCTCTATTCGCGTGCAAAGATACAAAAAATATAGCAACTATCAACTATTCAAAGGGTATTATTTTCGACATGTTATACCCCCTATCAACAAAAATCGCACTTCGCAGATTGCGCAACTGATTGTGTTATAACAAGATGTATCATATTTCGCAATTACATATAGACAGAGGTTTGTACTCTCAAAAAAAGACGATTGGTTTGTCTCGATGAATCGCGCTACCATATTTTATCATTCTGTTAGTGTCTGCTTCGAAAACAATCACGCTATCATCTGGCATAAAATGGTTAGCATAAGCCTGTATTTTAGCAATAAGGTTATCCATTATCCTTTTGGAATTGACAACTTCATATACAGAAAGCTGAAGTCTAATAGCGCCATTTTTCTTCAACATTTTTGAGAAATTGGTGCGCATTTTATCGTCTTTTATGTCGTAACTCACAATAATCATTAGAACGAGAAAATAGGATATGATTTAACAGATTTTCTTCCCATAAAACAACGATAATACTGTTGAATATATGCGAAAATATCACTTTTCCTGACTATCAGTGAATCGTAATATACTCGATAGTAATCAGCACAACGTTCATATTTCAAAGAATATTCTCGTTTATTAAGAACAAAATCTTTCTCCGAAAACTGCTTACGATTAAATGCTAATAAAGTTGCATGGTCTATTATACAACGGAAAGGTTCCATTAAATCACAGACCAAAGATTTGCGCTTAAACCAAAGACGATGATACACACCTACATAAAGATCAAACCCAAACATACGCACGAAACACTCTATAAAATTAAACAAAATGGTATAGCCTATATCCAAAGCAACATTAAGAACATCAGTTTTCATCCTTGCATGCCTACCGTGCCAGCCATAGTTTTGAAAATAGGCTGCAAAGAATGTTCTTGCAATTGCCCCTTCCAACCCCATAAGTTGGTTATAATCATCAATATCAGAAAGAGTATCAAGAGCAGCAGCACACTGCCTGATGGCTTCTGCCGTCAGTTCATCTTTTCTACGAGTCTTTTGTAAAACTAAACTTTGATTTTGTATCTTATTGCGAACAATTTGTAAAGCTAAAGCCAAATCTGTATCTTTTTGTTCGTGTTGACGTTGCCGAAGCAAATAATTCGCTTCTGCTGAATCCGACCAATAAAAAACTGGACGAAGATTTGGCTTCATAACTACCAAAGCTACTCCATACTTTTTGCATTTATCAATCAATGGAGTTGTCACTGTGATGTGACCAATAATGAAAAGAGCCAACAACTTTTGGAAGGGAAACTTAGTCAAGGTCTTTTTCTTATCACCTTCAATTTCCTCTAGCATCAGTTCTCCGCTATTTACTCGAAGACTTCGGTCGTGCTCAATACAATTGACCACGAATATGGTTCGCATTTCTATGTCTTTATGTGTAAACATTATCCGTATTCGTTTTATCGCAAAGATTGCAATAAATGCAATGGATGCACTTATTTGGATTTACCAGTATCGTAGTAGAAGCAGGATTATAACGTTTGAACTGTTCTATGAATCCTATCAATTCCTGTTTACCAAGCTCTCCCGGCAAGTCAACCGGAATCATTTTATTGGTAGATATTTCATAGAAAGCAAGCTGTTCAACTTCATATCCCATTTCCTTCAAGCAGAAGTATTGTCCCCACAGCTGATAAATCTGACCACGAAAGATGCGTTTGAGATTGTTCTTACGTTCTATCAACAAACGCTTGTCCTGTTTATAGACATCAATCTTGCCAGATATGCCTAACTCATCGCAATAAACCGGGAGCGCCATAATATCACTCTTTCGATTACTCCCTTTCTTTTCATCCACGCCTTGGTGCGCTAGAGTACCTTTGGTCTGTGGAGCGGCTTTATATAAATCTCCGTCCGACTCCATATACACACAATGCAAGTATATGGAGTACGGACAGAAGATAAAGTCATTCAACGTTGAAAGCTGAATATAATCATCCATTCTTATATGGCTTTTGTTGTGCAAAATTGAGCCAAGCCTTATTGGATATATCAAACTTGACGTTATTCAAATCCTCTGCATTCTTGATTTGCTCAATCAGCATCAGTCCCTTGCGAGCGATGTTGTAAGCACCATTAGCATCCGCATTCTCCGGAAGTTGATCACCACAAGAACGGCTATCGTAGAATATTCCATTCTCATCAGCAACTGGAGAAAGGATATAATCTTCGTCAGTACCAGCCTTACTATTACGCAATTGTAGCAGCAATTTCATAAACTGCATCAAAGGTTCGAGATACTTCTGGCTTTTACCTTCCAAATTACAGATTGCATCTTTTAGATTCTCATGAATATCAATACCTGCTTCTCCAAGTATTCTTTTGAATTCTTCGGTAAGCGCTACTACCTCTGAATCCCAATTATATTGTTTTGCAGAATTTTTAAATGAACGCAAACGCATACCATAAGTACAGAGCGTCCACTTAGTACGTGTACCATGCGCCTTCTGAGTGAATTTATCGTAATCAAATTCAAACTCAAACCAATCTTTCTCCTCGTTGTAACGAATCTCGTCAAATTTACTAAAGAACTCCTGCGCCTCAACTGCATTCGTATATTTCGTATTAAAGAGATTGACAAAACCTGTTGCAGGATCTATTTTGCTAGTATTCCATGCAGGAATATAGAAAAGACACCCATTCTGATGCTCACTTTTCTTGAAATTTTTAAATTCAGAAGTAAGCTGAAGTGCATGCAACAAACCTCCCGTTTCATTGGCACCTTTATGCTTGTCAACATAAAAATTCAACTTGTCAATTAGCATTCTTTCGAATTGTTCATATACGTTACGCTCGATTTTTTGTCTGCCTCTGATAAAACCTGGATTTAAATCTTCAAGTACAACAATTGCATTGTATTCTACCATCATTTTACTAATGATATGTACTACCTGACTTAAATAACCTCGTTTTAAATCTTTGATATTCGCTATCTTCTTCCAATTGCGGCGAGCTTCTTTATTTTCTCCTTCTCGTTCTGTCAGCAAACCTTTATAATCAGTTTCCTTTGCATTATGATCATCCTTGAGAATATTGAGAGACTTCTGCATGACAATATTTCCCTTCAGATCTATTAAAGACAGATAAAGTAAATTACGTTCACCACGATCTATGCCAATAATATTCTTTATACCTCCATTACTAATTATTTCACGAACTTTAGAATTTACATCAATTTTATTGTTATTTGGTTGCGAATAATTCAAATTCATAGACAACTTAAAAAGGTACTTATCTACCGTAAAACGTTTATTCTTCACTATCTCATAGCCAAAAATACTCTTTTTCTTGTCATTAAGCTTGTTCTTATTAGCAACAAACTCATTAGCTTTATGTCTTGCCGTTGTTTCTGCCAAACCTTTAGTTTGGTGACGAAAGAATACCATTCCACTTCCGATATCAAAAACACTCTGTGTCATCCCCAGAAGAGCTTTGAGATACATTGAATGA
This sequence comes from Prevotella sp. P4-98, assembly GCF_002251405.1. Taxonomy (NCBI): domain Bacteria; kingdom Pseudomonadati; phylum Bacteroidota; class Bacteroidia; order Bacteroidales; family Prevotellaceae; genus Prevotella; species Prevotella sp. P4-98. Next base: position 94,988 of record NZ_NPJC01000038.1, read on the forward strand.
AGATTCTCTGTTCCTCGACCTTTTCTTAACCCTTTAGAAGCTGTTGCTGCATAAGAAAGATCCTTGTTACTCATCTTAAAAAGAAACAAAGGTTTATTCTCTCTCTTGTTAGCTTCTTCTATTGCTGCAGTGACAATAGGGAAATAGCCGAATGACTTGGACGGTAAATTCATTATTTCATCAATCAATTCGTCAATACCCAATTCTTTTTGAGTAGCTAACTCTATTGCCGCAGGTACACGAATCGAAGAAGTCAATGTCGCAAGAATATGCTGCTTCATAATCTTGTAAGCATCAACAACCTTATCATCATTCATCAAAATTTGATAAAATCCTGCATAATCCAGTTTTAGGCGCTTGAGATATTTTGGCACATTCTCTTTATCTTTAGGAACCACTTCCTTTTCAAATTGGAACTTAACTGCAGCATTTTTAAATGCAGAAAGCAAATTCATCGAATCCAGTCCATAATCTCCAACATAACTATTTCCGAGTAAAGTTTTTGATTTCAGCTGATAATAATCTAATCTCTCGTACATGCCATCATCATAACTGATGGCAGCATCACGACGAAACAGTTTTGTATCAGCAGAAATACCCAAATAGAAATCGTATTCACCAATTTCATTCTTCTTTCTAAAGATATACCCTCCATATTGAGTACCATTATCGGATTTAGTTCTGCTGTCAACCCATCCAGATAACAACTTGCCATTATTCTCAAAACATAGCTTTATTTTCTCAGGGTTATATATCTTACGAGAGAGCCAATTGCGTACTTTATCATAAAGCGGTGTAATGATGTCGAGTTCATCCCATACTTTACGAAGTTTTGCATCAAACTCATTGTCTTTATCAGCTTCATCACCATGACCTAATAAAGGCTTGATAAAGCGTTGTAACCCCTTATAGGCTTCGAGCAACTTTTGGATAAGCTCAACATCTGAGTCTGACTGGGCTATTTCGCCATGTTCCCCAAAGAAAAGATGTGATATAGCACAATAAGCACCATCAATACGCTTAAAGAAATCATCTTTTTCTTTTCCTTCTTCACGACAATAAGCTCCCAACTGCTTATAATATTCATTAATAGCCTTAATTCCGCAACACTATAATTTAACTTTATTTATAAGTTCCTGAGCAACAAAAAGTTGCCCAGGATTTTGCCATGTCAGAATTTTCACTTATCTTAGTGTTGCAAAAAGAAAACAAGCAAAACTCTAATATGACATGGCAAAAATACAAATTAAATCTGAGAAACTCACACCTTTTGGAGGAATTTTTTCAATCATGGAGAAATTTGACTCCATGCTTTCACCCGTTATCGACTCAACACTGGGTCAGAGATGCAGCAGTATCTTCGGATATCAGTTCAGCGAGATAGTCCGTTCGCTGATGAGCGTTTATTTCTGTGGCGGCTCATGCGTGGAAGATGTAACGTCACAACTGATGCGCCATCTCTCGTATCATCCTACCCTTCGTACATC